>JAYTRS010000110.1:0-2046 GCA_043746065.1 Bacteroidota bacterium
GGCAAAAAATAATTTATGTGTGTCAGGTGTGCGTCAAGCGGCAACCATTGCACTATAACGGTCCGCAAGCAGGCGTGATTTTATCACTCCAATACAACCAAATACGGTATATTGGCGTGAGTTTTTACTTTTTTGGTCATTTAGGTTATATCTTATTTTCATCATTTTTTTAAAGCTTCGCCACTTCAGTTACATTAATTTAACTTAGTAGTTTGTTTAAACCTTACATTAACTAACATACATTACAAATATAAACCATTTATTATATAACAAAAAGCCCCAAGCAATTTAATATAAAAGCTATAAAAATGCCAGCCTCTTACAAGCAACCTTTTACTAAAAATACCTACCTTTGCAACATAAATTTAAATGGAGACAAACTATTGCAATAGCCTTACCCAGTACTCTCGTTTTTTAACCCGCGAAGTAACAATGGGTAACTTAAAAATGGGTGGTTTAAACCCCATTAGGGTTCAAAGTATGACTACCACCGATACCATGAATACCATTGGTACGGTTGAACAAAGTATTCGTATGATTAATGCCGGTTGCGAATTAGTGCGTATTACAGCCCCAAGCATTACCGAAGCTAAAAATTTAGAAGTTATAAAAAAACAATTAGTAGCCAAAGGTTATAATACGCCCATTTGTGCCGATATACATTTTACACCCAACGCAGCCGAGTTTGCCGCCCGTGTAATTGAAAAAGTACGCGTAAACCCTGGCAACTACGCCGATAAAAAAAAATTTGAAAGCATTGATTATACTGATAGTGCCTACCAAGCCGAGTTAGAACGTATTAGACAACGCTTTACCCCACTGGTTAATATTTGTAAAGAGTATGGTACAGCCATGCGCATTGGCACCAACCATGGTAGTTTAAGCGATAGAATATTAAGCCGTTACGGCGATACCCCTTTAGGCATGGTAGAAAGCGCCTTAGAGTTTTTACGCATTTGTGAAGATAATAATTACTACAACATTGTAATATCCATGAAAGCCAGTAACACCCAAGTAATGGTGCAGGCTTACCGTTTATTGGTAGCTAAAATGATAGAAACCAATCGCAATTATCCCCTTCATTTAGGTGTTACCGAGGCAGGAGATGGCGAAGATGGACGCATAAAATCGGCTGTAGGTATTGGTACTTTATTAGAAGATGGCTTGGGCGATACCATCCGCGTAAGCCTTACCGAAGAACCTGAATTTGAAATACCAATTGCAAAACAACTGGCAAACCGTTATACCGAAAGAAAAAAACACGCACCAATACCACCCATTGATTTTAAATTACCTTATAACCCTTTTGAATATAACCGCCACAAAACACAAGAAGTAATAAACATTGGTAACCATAACGTGCCAAGCGTTATAGCCGATTTTAGTACCAAGTTGCAAACCGTTAGTGCTGCCAATTTATTTGGCGTAGGTTTAAATTATTCTGTTCCGTTAGATAAATGGAATTTAACCGATATGGCCGCCGATTATTTATTTTTAGGCGATAACTCTATTAATTTTGAAACCCCTGGCACCTTAGGTTTAATATATAATTCGCAAACGTGGTTAAAAAATAAAACACAAGCAAGGGCTTACCCTCTTTTTTGCGGAGAAGAATATTTTGAAGCAGAAGAAAAATCAAAACACTTAAACTTTATTGCCGTTGATAGTAATGTATTAACTAAAGAGTTTATACAAAAATTAATACGTATTGAAGATACTTCGACTCCCACTTCGACTGCGCTCAGCACAGGGCTTAGTATAACAAGAGTATGTTTGGTATTAGATTCGTTTAACGCGCACACCATGCCCGAACTGCGGCGTATGGCAATAGAGTTACAATTAAATAATTGTAACATTCCCTTTATCATCAAATGTAATTATACAAATTTAACCGAAGAGCAATTTCAACTATACAGCAGTACTGATTTAGGCGCTTTATTATTAGATGGCTTTGGCGATGGTGTGTGGATAAAACAGAAAGACTGCGTAAGTACACAAATTAGCAACTCAACGGCCTTTGGTATTTTACAAGCCACCCGTACACGC
>JAYTRS010000111.1:0-2041 GCA_043746065.1 Bacteroidota bacterium
GCTATTTATGCCCGTTCAACAAAAGAAAATCACCAAGCTTATATTGAGCAGATTTACACTTTTTTAAAAAACGAGGCTATTGATATAATTATTTTTAAACCCTACTACGATTTTTTAAAAACTAACCATGATTTTAATCTAAATCTTAATACCTATTCAACTTCTGAAGAATTAATAGCCAGTGCTTATTACGTTATTTCTTTAGGCGGCGATGGCACAATGTTAGAAACTTTAGCCTTGGTTAGAAAATCGGGAATACCTGTTTTAGGTGTAAATACTGGTAGATTAGGCTTTTTGGCTTCGGTTAATAAAGATGATTTACAAAAATCGTTACAACTTTTAGTAAAAGAGAAATTTACCTTAGATAAGCGCGAATTAATAGAAATTAATGGCTGTGGCAATTGTTTTGATACGGTAAATTATGCCTTAAACGAATTTACTATTCATAAAAAAGATAGCAGTGCTATGATTAACATAGACACTTTTGTAGATGGTGTTTTTTTAAATAATTATTTTGCAGATGGCTTAATAATATCAACACCCACAGGCTCTACCGCTTATTCTTTAAGTTGTGGTGGTGCCATTATGATACCCGATTCTGAAAATTTTATAATTACACCCATTGCACCACATAACTTAAATGTAAGACCAATCGTCATTTCAAACAACAAAAAAATTAGCTTTAAAGTAAGTGGCCGAACAGATAGCGTAAATATTTCGTTAGATAGCCGCAGTGCGCAAATACCTTCAGGTGCAGAAATTACAATCAATAAAGCCGATTTTAGATTTAACCTTATAAATTTAGAAGGCCAACATTTTTTTACAACTCTTCGTAATAAATTACTGTGGGGTATAGATAAAAGACAATAAATTATTCCACCTTATCAAATTCGTGTATATCATTTACCGAAATAATGATTTTCCCTTTTTGATTAGCTTCCTGCTGCAAGCGTTTAAACTTGGCATTTTCTACTAAATCTTCACCTTTATACGAATGACGTGAATATACATTTTGCGAAAATGTATCATTTATACCTTTAATTAAAATTAGGAATTCAGTATCTCTGGCTAATAAATCTTTTGCTGTTAAACCATATAATGGACTGGCCTCATCAATTGGATGAACGATTGTCCAACTTAAGGCTAAAAAACTTATTCGTGTAACCTCTAATTTTAATTGGTCAAACTCTCTTTTTTTTGTTTCTGGATCGTTGTAAGAAATACTAACTACTGCTTCACATTCTATTAATTCATACTGCATTTTATTTGTAATTCTAAACATAAGCCCTCTACCTTCCTCATAAGGCGCTATTAAAATATTTTTACTATACAATAAGCTATCCTTTGGCCTAGAAAAACGACCGAACAAAATACCTGTTGCCAAAGCAAAACTCAACAAACCTAATAACGATTCAAATGCTGCAACTGTACTAGCCGCATGGCTTATTGGATACATGTGCCCATAACCTAAGGTCGTTAGTGTTTGTGCACTAAAAAAGAATAAGCTAAAATAACCCTCCATACCATTACTAAAATCAATACCTCCAAAGCCATTAACACCAATTATAAAATAGATTGTTGCAAATAAAAAATTTACCAAGGTATAACCCAACACAATTACCATTATTAATTTTGATAATGGAATATTAATTAACCAATGATAAATATCGGTATTGTTTAGCCACCCCAAACCAGTACGCTTAACATTTACCGAGCCGTCATTATTAATAAATCTAACAGATTTATTGTAATTTTTTGTTCCAAAACCTAGTTCAGGTTTGTGTTTTGTTTTATTGTTAAATAGTGCCATATTAATATTTAAGTAATTATCTTTGCGGTAAATGAAAAACAAATTTAACTATTATTGGTTGTTAATTTTAGTGCCGGTAATTTTTATTGCTTGGTTTTTTATAGCTAAAAAAAAGGGAGAACCTACTCGTTATTTAGCGTATTACGGGCCAAAAAATGCTTTAAAAACGAACGATACTATGTATCACAGCATTCCTAATTTTGAATTTATTAACCAAGATGGTGAAAAAGT
>JAYTRS010000112.1:0-6539 GCA_043746065.1 Bacteroidota bacterium
AAAAACAGTAAATTCTTTATTTGGAAAAATTGTTGTTGTTACCAACCAGCAAGGGATTGGTAAAGGTATTTACCGAACCGAAGATTTAGAAATTATTCATAAAAATATGTTGTACGAAATACATTATTTTGGCGGTAGAATTGATGGTGTGTATTTTTCGCCACACTTAGTGGCGCAAAATCACAATACGCGCAAACCCAATATTGGTATGGCATTACAAGCACAAAAAAATTATCCAGAAATTGATTTTACAAAAAGTATAATAGTAGGCGATAGCATCAGCGATATGGAATTTGGACGAAACGCGGGCATGAAAACTGTTTTTATTTCGAACGAAAATAGAAATGATGAGCGTATAGATTTTAATTTTAAATCGTTATTAGAGTTTAGCGAAGCCTTATCATGTTAAAAATTTCTATCATAACTATTACTTATAATTCAGCTCAAACGGTTGAACAAACTATTCAATCGGTATTAAATCAATCTTATAAAAATGTGGAGTATATCGTTGTTGATGGTGAATCAACAGATGAAACTTTATCTATTATAGAAAAATACAAAAATAAAATTTCAAACGTAATTTCCGAAAAAGATAATGGCTTATATGATGCGTTAAACAAGGGCATTGCGCTTGCAACAGGTGATGTAATTGGTATTTTACACTCTGATGATTTTTTTATAGATAACAACGTATTACAACACTATGCTAATGTATTTACAACTACAAATACCGATGCTGTTTATAGCGATTTATATTATGTAGACAAAACAAACACCAACAACATTACACGTAAATGGAAAAGTGGGAATTACAAACCAAACTCTTTTTTATTTGGTTGGATGCCCCCGCACCCAACATTTTTTGTAAAACGAGAACTCTATAAAAAATATGGTAATTTTAATTTACAATTAACTACCGCCGCCGATTATGAACTTATGCTACGCTTTATACATAAACAAAAAATTAATTTAGCTTATTTACCGCAATATAGCATAAAAATGAGAGTAGGAGGCAAAAGCAATATAACCATTAAGAGCAGATTAAATGCAAATATGGAAGATAGAAAGGCTTGGGAAATAAATAATTTAAAGCCTTATTTTTTTACGTTATTTTTAAAACCTTTGCGTAAAGTTTTACAATTTTTATAGCCTTTTATCGTTTTAATATATATACTTTTGTATATGATTAAATTAAGAATGTGTTGGCTTGTTTTGGTTTTATTTTTAGTAAAAATTAGCGTTGCCCAACACCAATATTATAAATTACTAACGCCTACTATTGTTTTACAATTTACCGATACTACCAAAAAAATTAACTTTAAAACACCCGATACTACTGCAAATTATTCATCATTATTAAATTACGTATTGCGGTTTTATCCAAACATTTTGTTTAAATCGGTAAAAGTTTACACACAGCCTTCGCAAACAGTTACAAAATTAAAACCAACATTTTTTTCAATATTTAAAGCGCCACAACAACGTACTTATAAATTATATTTTAGTACTTTAACACATACAACATTAGATAGTGTATTACTAAAACAATTATCCTATAATTCTAAAGTTGGTTTAGTAGCCAGGCAAATAAGCTATTTACACGATTTAACCACTACTCATTTTTTTGGTTTTATAGGTTGGTATTTTAAAAAATTATCGCACAAGGCTGTAAATAAAATGGAGTACGATGCCGAGTTAAAAACTTTAGAGGTTGGTTTAGGCTATCAATTATTAAGCCTTGCAAACGAAAATAATCAAAAGCTTAAAATTGATAAATGGCAAAACCCTAAAGGCTATAGTAATTATGTAACACACACACAGGGTAAATTTATGACTCCCGAAACTATTGTTAACTTTATTAACGATATGCCCATTTATGTATCGCAACAGTATAAGTAGCTGTTTGCATACTGCTAATTATTTACCAATTTAGTATCTAAAAATACCACTCATAAAATAAAACTAAAATAATTGTGTATTACAAAAAAAATAATTTACCTTTGGGTTAAGGAGTTTTTTTAACAAAAAATTTCTTGTAATCTCCAATAAACAAAACCTTTATTTTTTTTAACGCTTTGTTATAATGTTAAATTTTAAAATTAATTGTAAAATTATTTTACAGTTATTTAATTATTTCATAACTTAGCGTATTATTAATTTTAAACAACTAAAAACAAATAACATGAAAAAACAACTACTATTTGGTTCGGCGTTACTAGCAGCAGTAACAGCCTACTCTCAAAATAATGGGGGTAAGATTAGACCAAGCGGTACCATTAATATGGTACAAAAAATTGCTTCAAAGTTTACTAACGAACCTACCGAAGCTACAACTACTGCAAAACAAAACACTAACCCAGTTGCAAATGTAACTAACCCTGTAGCTGAGCCTCAACAAGCTTCTACAAATGTTTCGGCTACAAGTATTAGCTGGAAATTATTAAACGGTTCACAAAATGTGTATGGCATGTTAGTAAGTGGTTCGCAACCTTTACAGTATAACGATAACGTAAATGCAGTATCTTTTATACACCGTAAAAGTGCTAATTACGTAGCTTCACCAACAAGTAATTCAGGTGCAATTATTGCCGAAATTAGTACAAACTGGGGTGCAACTTGGGATAGTACTTGTATTTGGAGCAACGGTACTAACTTAGCCCGTTACCCATCGGGTGCTATTTATAACCCAGTAGGTAACACTAACATTGCTAATGCTTACGTTGTAGGTTCTGGTCCTGTTACAAATGGTAGCGGTTGGCAAGGTAACTGGTATGCGAGTAAGCAATTAGGTACTGGTAATTATAACGCTACTGCAAGTTCAACTACTAATGCTATGCAATTTATTTCAAATGCTGGTCCTTACCCTGCTAACTCGGGTAAAGTTGATTTTTCTCGTATTTCATTTGTAACAACTGATGATGGAAAAGTTCACTTAACAGGTGGTATTTATACTGATGCTAATGGTGCAACTGCAGCAGCACAATTATACCGTGGTGCTGCCTTAGTTAAAGGTACATATAATGCTGGTGTATTTGTTTGGACTAATGACTCTATTATTCCTAACACCATTGTAACTAGTGGTGGTGATAAAGTTGTTAATACTGAAGCACAAATGGCTTGGAACGAAGCTGGCACAGTAGGTTATGTAGTATTTATTGGCGCTGCAGCTACTGCTACAGGTTCTAATAAAAATTACCAACCAATTGTATACAAATCTACAAACAGTGGTGCTACTTGGGCTTTATTAAATGGTATTGATTTTAATGCCAATTGTGCTGCGCCAATTAAAGCTCCTATTGCTGCTATTTATGGTTCAACTTTAGCTACTACACCTGTTTTACCTCAATTTAACACTGGTGAAGGTTGGGATATAGTAGTAGACGCAAACAATAAATTACACATTGCCGCTACAATTATTGGAGCAGCAAGCCCTCATAACGATAGCTTAGGATATGCTTACACATATACTACAACTATTAATCCTAATGACGGTTACCAATGGGCGCATGTAAAAGGTGCACACCCATACTTATACGATTTTTATGGTGATGGTACAGCTGCTTGGAGCTATAGAACTGTAGATTCATTATCATCTGAAGGTCCTACTAGTAGTGCAACGCAACCAGCTACTGCAGGTTTTGCTGATAACCAATGGGATAATACAGGTACTGGTGGTGCTAAAATTGAAAGCGATAGCCGTATTCAATTAAGCCGTACACCAGATGGTCAATACATTACTTATTCTTGGTCAGAGTCTGATAGCACTGTTACTAATGGTGGTAAAAAATGGAACAACTTACCTAACATTAAATCACGTTGTTTAAATGCAACTACAGATTTACTTTCTACTACAGAAATTAATGTAAGTAAAGTAGCTGTTGGGCAAGGTACAAATAACCCAAATGTTGCTAATCGCGCTACATTGTTTTATATATCAGCAACTACTAGCTCAGCTACAGTAGGCGTTACAACAGATATTAAAACTCCTTACACTGTTACAAACAGTAACCCATACTCTCAATTAACAAATAATACTACTTGGTATTCTACAAATACTTTATCGTATTCGTCGTTTATTCTTCCAACTAAAGGGCTTATTAATAATACTTGTATTATTGGTGTTAAAGAAAATTCTTTAAACGAAGCACAAAACAGTTCAATTTTTCCTAACCCAACTAAAAATAATGCTACTTTAGCTATTGATGTTAAAGAAAATACAACTGTCACAGTTAGTATTTACAATTTAGTAGGCGCTTTAGTAAAAACTACCATTGTAAATGCTACTATTGGTGCAAATACTATTAATTTAGATTTAACTAATTTAACAAGTGGTATTTATATGACAAATGTTAAAGTTGGTAATGCAACAAGTACTAAAAAATTAATTATTGAGTAATTAATAATTTAAGTTTTATTAAAAGCCGTTTTAAATATATTTAAAACGGCTTTTTTTGTGCTTAATATTTAATTAACAAGAAATTAATTTAAAACTAAAAACTATGAAAAAAACTACTATTTGGCTCTGCGCTATTGTTAGACCAGCATTAACCCTAATGATGGTTACCAATTGGCACACACACCTGGCAATCGCCCATACTTATATGATTTTGTTGGAGATGGAACGAGTGCTTGGACTTATAAAACAATTGATTCACTATCATCTGAAGGCCCATCATCTGTAGCAACAGACCCTGCGACTGCTGGTTTTGCTGAAAATCCATGGGATGCAAACCCAACTAATAAAATAGAAATTGATAGCCGCATTCAATTAGGGCGTACACCAAATGGCCAATACATTACGTATTCATGGTCTGAGTCGGATAGTACCGTAACTAATGGCGCTAAAAAATGGAATAACTTACCAAATATTAAAACACGTTGTTTAAATGTAAGTACTAATAGCTTATCACCTACTAAAATTAATGTGAGTAAAGTGGCTGTAGGGCAAGGCACAAATAATCCAAATGTAGCCAATCGCGCTACCTTGCATTATATGTCTCCAACTACAGGTTCGGCAGTGGTAACGGGTACTTTAACAGATATTAAAACGCCATTTACGGTAACTAATAGTAACCCTTATGCGCAATTAGGTAATAATTCAACTTACTTTTCGTCAAATACTTTGTCGTATGCTTTTCCAATTACCATTGGTGTAACTGAAAATGTTTTAAGCAACGTTACAAATAGTATAATTTACCCTAATCCAACTAAAAATAATGCAACATTAGCTATTGATGTTAAAGATAATGCAACAGTTAGCGTTGGTATTTATAATTTAGTAGGTGCTTTGGTAAAAACTATTAATGCAAATGCTACAGCTGGCGCAAACACAATTAATTTAGACTTAACTAATTTAACAAGCGGTATTTATTTAGCTACTGTTAAAGTTGGTAATGCTACTAGCACTAAAAAATTAATTATTGAGTAAATATAATTTAAAAGGTAAAATGTAAAAGGCTTAGCTATTTACGTTTTACCTTTAATTCTTAAACTAAAAAAGCCGTTTTAAATATATTTAAAACGGCTTTTTTTATAAATATGTAATTTTTATTTGCCTTCAGCAGCTTTCATTTTTTCTTGTATTTCTTTGTAAGTGCTCATTTTATAACCCGAAACATCAGCTTTAAAAATAGCATCATCTAATTTAGTAGTGCTAACTTCGGTAGTGGTAACAAATACTTTCATATCAATACCTTGCTGGTTCATTGCCAATTCAAATTCTAATGGCTTACCTTTTAAATCGCCAAAATTCATACTTGGCCCACGACGATTTTTAGCTTTACTTGTTGTGTATTTTAATTTTTCGGTAAACCAAACTGTTGTTTTTTGTTCTTTCTTATCTTTACCAACAGTTGTAACAATTGCTTTTGTACACTCGTAACCAGCAATGGTTTTTTTATCAGTTAAGTATTCAATTTTTGGTTTTTCGGCATTTTTATCCTTTGCATTTGCAGCTTCTAATTCTTCGCTAGTTGCTGTCCAACCTGTTTTTTCGCCCATTTGCTCTGCCAACACCGTGGTTGTTTTTCCATCGCTAAAAGTTGTAGAGCTTCCCATCATACTGGTAGTTTCTTCTTTAGTTTTATCGCCTTTACTATACATTACCATTTCGCTTTCGCCCATGGCAGCATATTCTGGTGGTAAACCATCAATTTTTACAGCCATTTTTATGGTTAAATCATCTTGTGCAAAAGCAAAGCTAGTTGCTAAAACAAAAGCGGCACTTGTAATTAATTTTTTCATTTTAGTGTTTTTTAGTTATAGTTTTTTAGTATTCAAATATAATACCAAATTTAAAATAAAGTGTTGTTAAAATAACTTAAAGGAAATAGTTTGAACTATTTACTAAAGATTGGCAAAAAATTTAGCCATTTCTTCTTTGCTTACAATTTTCATTGAGGCGGGCACTTCAAAAGTTTTATCGGGTACTTCAATGCCGTTATACGATTTTGCAACAAAGTGCATTTCTAAACCCATTTTTTTTACGCGATAATCTATTAGTACTCCCTTTACTGCCGCATAAGGATTTAAGTAATTAC
>JAYTRS010000113.1:0-6532 GCA_043746065.1 Bacteroidota bacterium
AGGCCTGGTAAACAAGAAGTATTAGATTATTCCTATGGCTCTTTAAAACCAGAAAACGTAATAAAAACAGCCGTAAACGAATATTATTTGAATTGGAAAAAAACAAGTTTTTATGATTTAAACAAAACAAACTTAGAAACTAAAATAAAAATAAAACTTTTTAAATACGACTTAAACACAGCCAAAAATAAGCCAGTAATTGAGAAAGCGGATTTAGACACCTCAAAATATATAGAAGAAGAAGAAAACTTTAGAACACATGCAAAGAATATTAAAGAAGCTTCGAGCAAAATAGAAGGTAATAACCGAGAAGAAATCACAAAAAATATTTTCAATTTTGTAATTGAAAATTTAGACTATAAAATATTTTTTTATCAGGATAGAGGGGCAAAAAAAGCATTAAAGGATGGTCAAGGAGATTGCACCGAATATTCTGAATTGATGGTTACATTATGTCGTTCAAAAAAAATTCCTGCAAGAATTGTGATGGGATTGATTCCACATATCAACAGAACTATAGGTTATCACAATTGGGTTGAAGTTTTTTTTCCTCAATATGGTTGGGTGGCATTTGATCCAACTTGGGCAGATCACCCAAATTCTACAACTACTTTTTATTCAATGAAAAACTCCTATGTTCAATTAAGTTACAGAAGGTTTGTAAAAACATTAACTTGCTCTTGTTCTTTAAACGACATACCTTTTTCAATAAAATTAAATGATAGCTGTGTTGATTTATCATATCAAGTAGATTCTAAATTTAGAAGTATGTATTTATATTATAACAAGTTAGAAAATGAAAAAGCCAATTTATTACTTGATACTTTATTAAAATTAGAGCCTGATAATTCTATATTCTGGAATTTTAAAGGGGTGACATACGCTCGATTAGGGGATTTTGAGAAGGGGTTTGTAAGTATGGAAAAAGCAATTAAATTTTCTCAAAATAATCAGGAAAAACGCCAATCCTTATACGCTTTTAGTAATTATTACGCGTTAAAATCAGATGGAGAAAATGCATTAAAATATTTAAAAGAAGCTGTTTCAGAGGGTTTTAATGACTTTAATAAAATTAATAAAGACCCGGACTTTATAAAATTAAAAGATTATGCTCCACTATTTGATTATTTAGAGGAGCTTAAAGATAAAGATGACTAATCCTTAGAAGGCAGCAAAGTTCCCACACATTCTCCAAAACCTATTCTTACATTATTTTTTTGGCAATAGCCTCTTATAATAATGGTATCGTTATCGTTTACAAATTTACGTTCGGTACCATCGTTTAAGGTAATTGGTTTTGTGCCTCGCCACGTTAATTCCATCATACTTCCATACTCCAAAGGGCTGGGGCCACTAATGGTACCACTTGCCATCATATCGCCAATATTAACATTACATCCGTTAACGGTATGGTGGGCTAATTGCTGCTCCATTGTCCAATACATATATTTATAATTAGATGAGCAAATTTTATTTTCAGACCCATTTTGTGGTTTTAAAAACACATCTAATTTAATATCAATATTTTTTTGCCCGCTGTATTGTAAGTAGGGCAATACTTTTGGATCTTGTACATAACCTTCTGTTCTAAAAGGCTCCAAGGCTTCTAGGGTAACTATCCAAGGCGAAACGGTACTTGCAAAATTCTTTGCTAAAAAAGGTCCTAATGGAATGTACTCCCACGTTTGAATATCGCGTGCACTCCAATCGTTAAACAATACCATACCAAAAATATGCTCATTGGCATTGGCTGTGGTAATGCTATCGCCCATTTGGGTGGCTTTACCAATAATAAAGGCCGTTTCTAATTCAATATCTAATAATTTTGTGGCGCCAAAAACTGGTAATTCGGCATCGGCAGGTTTTTGCTGTCCTTTTGGGCGATGAAACGAATGCCCGCTAACACAAATACTGCTAGCACGCCCGTGATAGCCCACTGGCAAATGTTTCCAATTGGGCATTAAGGCATTTTTAGGATCACGAATCATCGTGCCTATGTTTGTAGCATGATCGATACTACTATAAAAATCGGTATAATCGCCAATTTTTACGGGTAACAGCATGTTTACTTCGCTTTGTTTTTTAAAAACTCGGTTAAATAAAGCTGTATTTGTTTTTAAAATAGAAGTGGTATCGCTTAATAATTCTATTAATTTTAAACGTACTTTATTTGTAATTGGTTTTCCTAAGGCAATAAAATCGTTTAAATATTCGCTTTCAAAAACCGAACGATTAATATCAAATACATCGGCGCTTTCGAGTTCAAACAAATCAATAACATAATCGCCAATGGCAGAGCATACGCGGTGTTTTACATTTTTATCACTATAAATTCCGAAAGGAATATTGTGGATTGAGAAATCGGAGTTAGCATCAATATCTAACCAGCTACTTAAATTTTTTGTATCCATAATTTATGAAATGCGTAAGGTGATGTTATTCTTTAAATCTTCTAAAATGGCAGTATTTTGGCTTTTTGAATTTTTAACAATAAGCAATGCTTGTGTTAAAACATCTTCACTAATAATAGGCTCTTCGCAGTTTTCAACTACTGTGTAAGCTTCTATACTTAGCATAAAATCGGCACTACAGGCTAAATCAACAAAAAACAAAAAGTGGTTGCTAAAGTCTAAACAACTTTCCCAACAGGCGGCGGCTAATTTTGTTTTTTCGCTTACTCTATCGCATTGTTTTATGGCGTTAACTAAAACAGCTTGTGCATTTTTTTCTTTTAATGTTTTAAAAATCTCTTCACTTTCTGGTCGTGTAATATTTTTTTCTAACAGCGTGTGAATTAAATCTGCCACATCATTTTCTTTTTTTGAATAGCCATCGCGGTTAATTAAAAGGGTATGGTATTCTTCTTCGTTAAATAGTTTTTTTGGGTCGAAGGCATCGTCGTCTAATAATTCTTTTATATCCATTTTTATTTAGTTATTTTAATTTTTTTCTTTTTAGTGGGATGTTGTCTAGTATCCCAAAAGGTTATTAAATCAATATGTGTTTCATACACTTTATAAATTAGCAAATTATGAGATGTGACAAGTGCTTCGTGAACATTTTTAATATTTGTTTTTCGAAATAACCTCGGGTTTTTAGAAATAAAAATAACACACTTATTTGTTGCATTTATAAATTTTTCAATTTCTTTGTCAGTCCATTTAAAATTGAGGTAATCAATAACTTTTTTAAATGAATCAACGGCTTCATTTGTCCATCTTATTTCTTTATCCATTTTTTATATGGTTTCATTGCTTCGTTATGACTGATTATTTTTCCATTAAGAGAATCGTTCAAACCTCTTGTTAAAGATTCCTTAACTTCGATTGGTAATTCATTAAACCAATCATCAGAATTAATGGATAAAACAGCTTTTATGTGATTAATAATATCCTTATCACTCGTATTTAATATCTGTTTTACTAATTCTATTTTTGTGGTTGAAATGTTCATATTATTTTTTAATTAAAAGAATTACAATAATTGTTTAATAATATCCTCCACACTTACTCCTTCGGCTTCTGATTTATAATTACGTACAATACGATGCCTTAAAATAGGTGTTACAATGGCTTTTACATCTTCAATATCGGGGCTAAATTTACCATTAATGGCGGCGTGGCATTTTGCGCCAATAATTAAATACTGCGATGCACGTGGCCCTGCGCCCCATTGTAAATATTTTTTAGTAACCTCGGCGCTAAACTCGCTATTTAAACGCGTTTTATTTACCAATTTTACGGCATACTCAATTACATTATCGGCTACTGGCATTTTGCGAATCAAATCTTGAAAAAATACAATTTCTTGGGCGGATAGTATTTTATTTAATTCAACTTTAGTATTGGTGGTAGTTAATTTTACAACTTGTAATTCTTCTTTAAAGCTTGGGTAATCTAACCACACGTTAAACATAAAACGGTCGAGTTGCGCTTCGGGTAAAGGGTACGTTCCCTCCTGCTCTATTGGGTTTTGGGTGGCTAGTACAAAAAACGGATTATCTAAAGGGTAACGTTTACCTGCGGTTGTAATTTGGCGCTCTTGCATGGCTTCTAATAAAGCGGCTTGCGTTTTGGGCGGTGTACGGTTTATTTCATCTGCCAAAACAATATTACTAAATAAGGGGCCTTTAATAAATTTAAAATTACGGTGTTCGTCTAAAATTTCGCTACCAATAATATCGCTTGGCATTAAATCGGGGGTAAACTGTATGCGGTTAAAGCTTAAACCTAAGGCATCGGCAATGGTATTAACCAATAGGGTTTTAGCTAAACCTGGCACACCTACTAACAAACAATGCCCTTTGCTAAAAACAGAAATGAGTACATTTTTTATAGTATCCTCTTGCCCTACTATTACTTTGCCAATTTCGGTAGTAAGTTGGTTATATTTTACCACAAAAGCTTCAATGGCTTCGGTATCGGATTTATAGTTCATATTAAAATTTTGTTTTAAAGGTAACAATAAAATTTTTGTTGCGTTGTACTTTTATAGGGCTACAAATTTATTTTATTTTTAAACATTTTTATACGTTAGCACTATAGATTTAATTTAAGCCATTGCCTATTTATTGGGCAGACCTAGAAATTCATTTTATAGGGCTATAAATTTAGTGCGCAGGTATAAAAATTTATCGCGCAGACCTAAAGATTTATTTTGTAGCCCTACAAATTTATTTTTCAGTACTAGAGTTTTATTTTTTAGGACTAAAGATTCATTTTGTAGGACTACAAATTCATTCTTCAGTCCTAGAATTTCATTTTGTAAGTCTAAAAATTTATTGTTTAGGGCATTTTTAGCTCTAAATTGCCCAATTATAGCCCTAAATTGTTAAGTTTAGTTAAAGCATGTAACAATTTTACAATTGTAGCGTTATATACATAATTAACCTGCCCTATATTAAAATGCGTAGTTTAATGTAGAGCAAAAAAAAAGGAGGTATATGGCACACAATAGAGTAAATTAAAAATTACAATTAACTTAATTATTACTAACCCTTTAAAACAATTAATTATGAGCAATTCAAATAGTTATCTCCCAAGCGGAGACAACGACCGCCTAACCTGGCTAAATAACTTTAACAGCAAACTATCAGGCTATGCCAGTACCTTAGGCATAACGCCTGCCGAAGTAAGCAGCGTAGCCGATGATACCGCTATGTTTACCTACACTGTAAACACTTGCAATGTGTATAAACAAACGGCACAAAATATGGTAGCGTTTAAAAGTTTATTAAAACACCAACAGCTAAACGCTGGGCCATTGGGGGCTATACCTGGCTTACCACCCATACCCCCTGCACCCACTGCCGTACCAGCTGGTGTGTTTGATAGAGTTGGCAAATTAGTAGCACGTATAAAAAATAGTGCAAATTATACCAATAGCATTGGGCAAGATTTAGATGTAATAGCCGCCCCAGTGGTAGTAAATACTACTACTATGCAACCTACCCTAAAAGTAAGCTTAGATGCTGGGCGCCCACATATTAAGTGGCTAAAGGGCAATGCCGATGCATTAGATTTGTATGTGGATAGAGAAGATGGTGCTGGTTTTGCATTAATGGGGCGTTTTATTAACCCCGAATATATTGATGTGTATAACCTACCCAGCACTACGCCCCTTGCCCAGTGGGATTATAAAGCCATTTACGTAATAGGCAACAACCCCGTAGGTTTATATAGCCCTGCCGAAAGCATAGTTGTAAAAAAATTATAGCTACGGTTTAAACACATAAACTAAAACCGAGTGAAAAAAGAAATTTTTTCTCTCGGTTTTTTTTGTTTAAAATATAAAGTTTTAATGGCTAATAATACCACAATTTACAAATAAAAAAGTACCACAACTATGTTGGAGTACAAATTAAATAATCATACTTCGTAAATAAAGCACAACAAAAAGTACATTATAAAAAAATTAAGCGGCAAAATGTTTCGATATATGTATTTTTATATAAGAACTAAACAAACTACATAAATTAAATCTTTAAATAAAATTTCTATTGATAATATTAGTCCATTGAATTATAGCGTATTTGCTTATTTGAAATCCTTACAGATATACCAATGCACAATCAATACTTCATATCCACGCCGATAGGAAATTTTGTTAAGACCAGAGAGCTTAATTTTTTTGCCCACTCAAAATTAGTAACACCAATTTATAATTCTTGTTTTTTTCTACTCAAATACATATACTGAATTAGGAACTGAAACAAATATTTTATTTTTTGATACAGCCATTGAAGTAATTAAGCCACTCGGCAAACTTGGCAATCCATCCATTGTAGTTTTGCTCCATTGAGGTGTTAGATTTAGCGTATTGCATAAGTATATTTCGTACTGAGAGTTCACAACATAATAGTAATCTCCAATATGCTCCATGTATAATATGTCCAAATTGGTTAGGCCTGCATTCATAGGTTGCCATGTTAAACCTAAATCTGAAGAGAAATAAACACCTGCACCTCTTGTTGAAATATATAAATAATAAAAACTACCATAAATTAATTTGCTTCCCATGTTTATGTATTTTC
>JAYTRS010000114.1:0-2032 GCA_043746065.1 Bacteroidota bacterium
TTTTAAAATAATTTTTTGTAGTGTAAGTTTTATACTTTTGTTTGCTAATTATGGGTAATTTTTGTAAATATTTTATTTTTGGTGTTTTATTAATTAATGTTGGTTGTAGTAAACATTATCAACCACAAAAAAATGAGTTTAACCATTATTCGTTAAAAGAAAGTAAAGAGAACGATGCCTCAAAAAAAATATTAATAACCTATAAACAAAAAGTTGATTCGGCTACAAATACAATAATAGCAAGTGCTACCAATTTTGTTACAAAAGATGGCGCAAATTGTGCGTTAGGAAATTTTTGTTGTGATGCTTTATATTTTGGCGCCAAAAATTTTTATAAAAATGATAGTATTGATATTGTAATTTTAAACAGAGGCGGTTTGCGTATTAATTTACCAAAAGGCGATATTAAAATAGGTACCATTTTTGAATTGATGCCATTTGAAAACGAATTAGTATTAGTTACCATTACGGGCGATAAGTTGCTGGAAGTATTACCAGCATTGATAGATAAGCCACATCCATTTTTAGGAATGAACGTTGAAATAAATGCAAAAAAAGAAGTTAGCGCCACAATAAATAATTTGCCAATTAATAAAACAAAAAATTATAACATTGTTACCAGCGATTATTTAGCAAATGGAGGTGATAGTTTTTTATTTTTAAAAAATCCTATTCAATTAAAAAGTAGTAATTTAAAAATTAGAGATGTGTTTATTAGCTACTGTAAATTTTTAACTGAAAACAAAAAACAAATTATACCTTATACTGATGAGCGATTACAAATATCAAAATAGGCGCGAGTTTATAAAATACACATTGGGTACAGGTATTGCTATTGCAGGGTTATCGGCTAAAGCACAAAAAAAATTATTAACAGATAAAGGGTTTACTAAACTTACTATTTTGTATACTAACGACCAACACAGCCGTATTGAACCCTTTCCTGAAAATGATGCAAAATTTGCAAACGAAGGTGGTTTTGCAAAACGGGCTTCGTTAATTGAAAAAATTAGAAACGAAGAAAAAAATATTTTATTGTTAGATGCTGGCGATATTTTTCAAGGCACACCTTATTTTAATTATTACCATGGCGAAATAGAATATAAATTAATGAGCCTTATGGGTTATGATGCCGTAACCTTTGGTAATCATGATTTTGATATGGGTTGCGAAAACTTATTAAAACAGCAGCCACACGCCAAATTTGATTTTATAAATTGTAATTATAATTTTAACGAATCGGTTTTGGTGAATAATAAAAAAATTAAGCCTTACAAAATTTATAAAAAAGGAAACTTAAAAATTGGCGTGTTGGGTGTTGGCATTGATTTAGAAAATTTAGTAGATAAACGTTTTACAAAAGGTATAAAATACATAAATCCTATTGAGGAAGCAAATAAAATTTCGAGTATTTTAAAAAATGAAGAAAAGTGCGATTATGTTATTTGCTTATCACACTTGGGTTACAAATATGATAATAAAAAAATATCGGATATTGTATTTGCTACACAAACAAAAAATATTGATTTAATTATTGGCGGGCATACACATACTTTTTTAGAAAGCCCCGATAGCATAAAGAATGTAGAGGGACATGAGGTTCAGATTACTCAAGTGGGCTGGGCAGGGATTTGGTTAGGTAAAATTGATATTTTGTTTACACCAATAAACAAAAAAAGCTTACAAAACAACACCAATCATAAAATAACTTAGGATAGAGTAAAAAAAAGTAATCTACCAAATAAAAAAAATAAAAAAATAATTTTTTTTATTTGGTTTTTTTGTTGCAAAAACAAATAATCGCACTATATTTACAAACACTATTTTGTTAATATTCTAATAATACTATATATACTTTAAAAACTATTTAAATGATGATGAAGGAAAAAACGGCAGAGCAAATTTGGAATGATTGCTTAGAGATTGTAAAAGATAACGTAAGCGCGCAAAATTTTAAAACATGGTTTAATCCCATAAAAGCAATAAAAATTAATAACAATGTTTTAACTATTCAAGTACCCTCGCAATTTTT
>JAYTRS010000115.1:0-6470 GCA_043746065.1 Bacteroidota bacterium
TTCGCTATGATTTAAAATAGATTTTAAATCCGCTTCGCTAATTGTAGGGTAAATAGGCGCTGTTACTACGCCTATTTGTTGGGCACCATAATCTACAAAATTCCACTCAGGGCGGTTATTAGCCATAATAGCAATAACATCGTTTTTTTGTAAATTAAATTGCAATAAACTACTAGCAACAAGTTGCGTATTTTCAAAAAAACTATCAACGCTTACATTTAACCAATTTTTATTTTCTTTAGAATTTAAAATATCACTTTTAGTAGAATTAGCTTTTAGCTTATCTAAAATATCAAATACACGATTTATTTCCATAATTAACAAACTAATATCTACAATTATTTATTAAAATACAAAACAAATATTTGTTTTTATGTTTATTTTTGAAGTATGATTGTAATTACAGGCGCAGCAGGTTTTATTGGAAGTTGTTTAATTTCTAAATTAAATACCGAAGGATTAACCGAATTAATTTTGGTTGATGATTTTACAGTAGAAAATAAAGAAGCCAATTATAATTTAAAAACATTTTATCAAAAAATAGAGCGTAAACAATTTATAGATTGGTTTGAAAAGCATACAAATATTGTTACACAGGTAATTCATATTGGTGCAAGAACAGATACAGCCGAATTTAATGTAGAGCTTTTAAACGAATTAAATTTAAATTATACAAAAGCTATTTGGCAAATTTGTAGCCGAAATAATATAGCGTTAATTTATGCCTCAAGTGCGGCAACCTATGGCTTGGGCGAATTTGGTTACGATGATGATGAAACAAAATTAAATTTATTAAAGCCTTTAAACCCTTATGGAGATAGTAAAAATGAATTTGATAAATGGGCAATTACACAAAAAACTGCGCCACCGCATTGGCAAGGCTTAAAGTTTTTTAATGTTTATGGGCCTAATGAGTACCATAAAGGCAGAATGGCTTCTGTTATTTTACACGCATTTAAGCAAATACAAGAAACCGGAAAAGTAAAACTATTTAAATCGCATAACCCAAAATATAGCGATGGAGGGCAGTTACGAGATTTTATATATGTAAAAGATGTAACTGAAGTAATTTGGTTTTTGTTTAATAATAAACCAAAAAATGGTATTTATAATTTAGGAAGTGGTACAGCTAGACCATTTTTAGATTTAGCAAAAGCTACTTTTAAAACGTTAAATAAACCTGAAAGTATTGAATTTATTGATACACCAATTGATATACGTGATAAATATCAATACTTTACAGAAGCCAACATGCAAAAATTAATTAATGTAGGCTACAAAAAATCATTTACAACTTTAGAAGAAGGCGTTAAAGATTACGTAGCAAACTACTTAATTAATAAAAATTATTTATAAATTATTTTTATATTAATTTATAAAATTCGGTTAACGACTGCTTAACCGTTTTTGCAACTAACACTCTAAAATCCGTTAAATTACCTTTTACGTGCGCTTTTTCCAAAGCTTTATAATATGCCAATTTACTTGCTAAAGTACCTTTTATGTTTGCAATATAGTAACCATTTTGTAATAAAATTAAATTCATTAACAAGCGGCTAGTTCTGCCATTACCATCAATAAAGGGATGAATACCCACTAAAATTTGGTGCATATCTGCTGCTAAAATTACAGGGTGTAAATTTTTATGCTGTTGTTGATAATAATTAATTAACTCTTGCATTTTTAAAGGCACATCAAAAAAAACTGGTGGTAAATGTTCGCTACCGCTAATGCGTACTTCAGCACTACGGTACTTACCTGCATTAGTTGTTTCTATACTTTTTAAAACTAGGTAATGTAAATCTTTAATAGTACGTTCGTTTAAGTGCTCACTTTTTATTGCAATATCATTTATAAAATTTACAGCTTCTGAATGATTAATTGCCTCTAAATGCTCTCTAACGCTTTTACCACCAATTGTTAAACCTTCTTTAATAACAAGTGATGTTTCTTGTAATGTTAAAGTATTGCCTTCTATTTTATTACTTTCAAAGGTATAATTAGTAAAAAAATAATCGTTTAAACGCTCTAATTGTATTGTATTTAAAGGCTTTAAGGCATCTATTTTAAATTTTATACCATCAATTTCGTTTAATACTTTTTGTAAATGAGCTGGCAAGTATTGTTTCTCTTTTTTATTTAATAATTTTTGATAACCACTAATATTTTCGCTAACAATACTTAAAATTTCATCTGCATAAGCATATTCTTTTATGTTTTTTATAATGTCATTTGCTAGGGCTTGTTTTAGTAGTTCGTTAGGTTTTGTGTTAAAAATTTCTTCTAACTTTAAAATTTGTTGTTTAGTAGGTTGCCTCGAACCACTTTCAAATCGACTAACCAGCGACGAATCAACTTTTAAAATAGAAGCAACTTCGTTTATTTTTAATTTATTTTTTACGCGTAAATATTTTAATTTTTCGTTTAACATTGTATTAAATATGACAATATATGTCATTACAAATTTAGTCATTTTTTATTAACTTGCAAATTATTTTAAAACATTTTTTATTAGTATTTTTGAAAAACAATTTATTACTTATGAGAACAATAGAATTTAGAGAGGCCTTACGTGAAGCAATGAGCGAGGAGATGCGCATAGACAAAAACATTTTTTTAATGGGCGAAGAAGTTGCTGAGTACAATGGTGCTTATAAAGTAAGTAAAGGTATGTTAGCCGAATTTGGCGAAAAACGTGTAATTGACACCCCCATTGCCGAACTTGGTTTTGCCGGAATTGGCGTGGGAGCTGCTTGCAATGGTTTACGCCCAATAATTGAATTTATGACCTTTAATTTTAGTTTAGTGGCTATTGATCAAATTATTAATAGTGCAGCAAAAATATATAGCATGAGTGGTGGACAATATAATTGCCCAATTGTATTTCGTGGTCCAACTGCTAGTGCAGGAATGCTTAGTTCGCAACACTCTCAAGCTTTTGAAAATTGGTTTGCAAATTGCCCAGGTTTAAAAGTAATTGTACCAAGTAATCCTTACGACGCAAAAGGCTTATTAAAAAGTGCTATTCGCGATAACGATCCTGTTATTTTTATGGAAAGTGAACAAATGTATGGCGATAAAGGCGAAGTGCCTGAAGAAGAATACATCATTCCTATTGGCGTTGCCGATATTAAAAAACAAGGTAGCGATGTAACTATTGTTAGTTTTGGAAAAATATTAAAAGTAGCAATGGCTGCTGCAAAAGAATTAGAAGCGGAAGGCATTAATGCTGAAGTAATTGATTTAAGAACCGTTCGCCCAATTGATTATGAAACAGTAATTAACTCTGTTAAAAAAACAAACCGATTGGTTATAGTAGAAGAGGCTTGGCCTTTAGCCAGCATCTCTAGTGAAATTGCTTTTAAAGTTCAAAAAGATGCATTTGATTATTTAGATGCACCAATATTACGTATTACCACTGCTGATACCCCATTACCTTACGCCCCAACATTAATTGAAGCAAGTTTACCAAACGTTGCCAAAGTTATTAAAGCGGTAAAAGAGGTGATGTACGTTAGTAAGTAAAATTACTTACTAATTTCGTACCTTTCAATTATGCTTTTAACTAGTTTATGACGTATAACATCGGTATTATCTAAAGTAATAATATCTATTCCCTCAACGTTTTTTAAAAACTTAATAGCCTGTACCAAACCGCTGGCTTGTTTGCTTGGCAAGTCAATTTGAGTAGTATCGCCTGTTATAATAAATTTAGCATTAGCGCCCATTCGCGTTAAAAACATTTTCATTTGACTTTCAGTAGTATTTTGTGCCTCATCTAAAATTACAAAAGCATTATCTAAGGTTCGGCCACGCATAAAAGCTAAAGGTGCAATTTGTATAATTCGGTTTTCTAGGTATTGATTTAATTTGTCTGCAGGCACCATATCATTTAAAGCATCGTATAAAGGTTGCATGTAAGGGTCTAATTTTTCCTTTAAATCTCCTGGCAAAAAACCTAAATTTTCTCCCGCTTCAACAGCGGGGCGAGTTAAAATAATACGTTTTACTTCTTTATTTTTTAAAGCTTTTACTGCTAAAGCAACCGCAGTATAGGTTTTTCCTGTACCCGCAGGGCCAACAGCAAACAACATATCGTTTTTTAAAACACTACTTACTAAACGGCGTTGGTTGTCGGTTTTGGCTTTAATTACTAGGCCGTTATTACCAAATAAGATTACATCACTTCCTAAATTTTCTTCTTTTTGTTCTAATAAATTATCACCCGTTTGCCCCAATAATCGTTCAATTACAGTGTCGGTTAATACGCCACTTTTATGGTAATGCTCTACCAACATTTCTAATTTTTTTTCAAAACGTACAATTTCATTTTGTTCACCCAAAACTTTTAAAGAATAGCCACGCGCAATTAGTTTTAATTTAGGAAAATGCTTTTTTATTACATTTAATTTTACATCGTTTACACCATAAATTTCAACAGGTTCAACGCTATCAAGGGTTATTAATTTTTCTGTCATTAGTATTTTTTAAAGCTTTTATTTGTTTATAACCTTGTTAATCTATCGTTAAGAATAGCAATTTTAAAACAGTAAATATTAGTTATTTTTGAACAGATGAGCATTGTAACATTAACAACCGATTTAGGCTATCGCGACCCTTACCTGGCAATTGTTAAAGCTAAGCTTATTTCTGCAAACTTAAATACAACCATTATTGATTTAAGTTGCGATATTAAAGATAATACCATTGCCGATGCTGCTTTTATTCTAAAAAATGCTTTACCCTATTTTCCAAAAAACACCATACACTTAGTTGCCGTAAAATTTATAGTTGATAGTAGCGGTAATAATAAAAGTCAAACTATTGATAACACGCGTTACTTAGTAAGCTATTACAAAAATCAATACATAATTTGTCCCGATAATGGCCTTTTTACTTTAATTAATAAAGAATTTAACGAACCCGTTTATCAAATTTTTTATGAAGACAATAGCAAACACCATTTTTTTTTAAAGGATATTTTTGTTGATGTGGCAAACCACTTACTACAAAACAATGATTTGCAAAGTATTAGTAGCTTAACTAATGATTATTACAAAGCTACCCAATATGAGTGCTACGTAAATGGTAATTTTTTGCGTGGAAAAAGTATTTATATTGATGATTTTGGAAATATTATTACCAACGTTACCAAACAACAGTTTGTAAACATTGTGGGTAAAAAAAAATTTATAATAGCCTTACCAGGAAAACGTATTGATGAAATTAGTAATACTTACGACGAAGTAAAAATAGGCGACCCCTTAGCTTTATTTAATAGTTTTGGGTATTTAGAAATAGCTGTAAATGGCAAAAGTGCCTATAATATGCTATGTCCCAGAGATATTGGCAATAGATTAGATTTTGATTTAATAATAGAATTTTATGATTAAGCGCATTGTAAAAATGAGTTTTAAACCCGAACACATTAATACTTTTAAAACCATTTTTAAAAATAATTGGCAACATATTAAAGGCTTTAAAGGCTGCCAGCATGTAGAGTTATTGCAAGATAAAAATAACCCTTGTGTATTTTTTACCTACAGTTTATGGGATAACGAAGAAAGTATTGAAACTTATAGAAACTCTGAATTATTTAACACCGTATGGGCCGCTACCAAAATTTTATTTAATGACAAACCACAAGCTTGGAGTGTAGCAGAAGTTTTGAGTTAAAATAAAAGTTATTTTTACTTAAGCAACTTGCAAATGCGTTAAACGTGCATTTTTTAATTTTTGCATCGCGTAATCTATAGTAATGGTAAGTTGCTTGGTAGGTTTTTCTTCGCTAGGCAGGGTGTACATTACGTCTGTCATAATAGCTTCGCAAATACCACGCAAGCCACGTGCACCTAGCTTAAACTCAAGGGCTTTATCAACTATTAAGTTGAGTACCTCTTCATCTACACTTAATTTACAGCCTTCCATTTTAAATAAATGGGCGTATTGTTTTATTAAGGCGTTTTTTGGTTCGGTTAAAATACTACGTAGGGTTGCTCTATCTAAAGGTTTTAAATACGTAAGTACTGGTAAACGCCCAATTAACTCTGGTATTAAGCCAAAAGCTTTTAAATCTTGCGGGCTAATATATTGTAATAAATTTGCTTTATCAACCTCATTAGCTACCACGCTTGCTGAATAGCCCACTGCTTGCGTATTTAAACGGTTAGCAATTTTTTTCTCAATGCCATCAAAAGCGCCTCCACAAATAAATAAAATATTTTTAGTGTTTACTTGTATCATCTTTGCATCTGGATGTTTACGTCCGCCTTGCGGTGGTACATTAACAACCGAGCCTTCTAATAACTTCAACATCGCTTGTTGTACGCCTTCTCCGCTTACATCACGGGTAATAGAAGGATTGTCGCTTTTACGCGCAATTTTATCTATCTCATCAATAAACACGATGCCACGCTCAGCACTTGCTACATCATAATCAGCAGCTTGTAATAAACGTGTTAATACATTTT
>JAYTRS010000116.1:0-18756 GCA_043746065.1 Bacteroidota bacterium
TACAGTGCTTTGTACTAAACTCATTAAATTAATATTACCATTGGTAACACAAATTGGTGCAATGCTACTTGTAAGTGTTGATGGATTATATTGGGATACCGAAATAACCGTAGTGGCATTGGCCACACAGGCTCCTGCATTTATGGTATAAAGTACACTGCTTGTTCCTGTTGCAGCTATAGAGGGAGTTAATACGCCACTCGCAGTAACGGCAGGGTTAGTAGTCCAGGTTCCACCACCAGGTGTAGCGGTTAATGCCACTGTAGGATTAGTACTACACATTATACTAACAGGGGTAATTGTAGGAGATGGTAAGTTAATAACCGTGGCAGTAAATGTTTTAACTAAAGGGCAACTAATGGTAGTTGGGGTTACAGCCACACTGTATATTACGCTTGCAACCGAACCAGTAATTGGTGGTGGTGTAATTAAGGTGATTGAATTTGTAGGAGAACTTATACCGGAACCATTAGCCCAACTGTACGAAAATGAAGATGGACTTGTAATAGATACGGAAGCTGTAAAACTACTGCCTTGGCATACCGTGGTTGTTAATGGGCTAACAGTATATGTTGGATAATTTGTTACATTAACAGCTACAGTTTTTGTAGCTACACAACCCGCTTGGTTACCTGTTAATGTATAGGTTGTTGAAATAGTAGGAGTAACAGTAATAGACGACGTATTTATATTTCCAGGAGACCAAGTATAGGTTGTAGCCCCCCCTCCTAAAATAGATACGCTTGCGCCATTACAAACATTAGTTGCCGATGGAGCTGTTGTTATTGTTGGTGTTGGGCAACAGTTATAATACATAAAAATACGTCCAATATTATAACCAACCTCAGACCAAATTGGGAAAGCAGGACTAGCAACGCCAGCAATACAATTTTGTGTACCGCTTCTAAATAGGGTAGTAGGCGAACCCATAATGTTAGTGGCATATGCAACACCATCATAACTATTTACACAACCCGCAGCTCTAGAGCCATAAATACCAATAATATCGCCTGCATTAACTGCAATATTGCAAGCCACAGTAGTATTGGCAGCGGCACCAGTAATACTAAACAGTGTTGTATATGCAGTTGTTGTGCCAGGAAATGCAGGTGGAGCAGCAGCATTATATTTAACTACCCATATAGCTTGTGTGGTACCGGCACTGGCATCTTGTGGTATGTATAAAGCACACATATTAAACGAAACAGGAGCTGTAAAGTGATAACCCCTTGTCCAACTACTAAAAGTAGTACTTTGAGGGCCAATAGGCATTTGTGTTTGAGAAAAAACAGTGCTTAAACCAAACCATAAAAATATAATAACTAAAACTATCTTTCTCATTTTATGCTAGTTTAATAAGGTGTAACAATGGTTTTATTGTTTTTAAAGGCATTAATTACAAGTGTTGAATTTGCTTCTATCCACAACTTTAATTGTTGTTTATAATTTTCATCTACTACCGTTGATTTTAATTTTGGAAAAGTAGTTGTATTAATAAGTTGTTTAGCTTCTTGGGTTTGTTTAGATGGCTGAAGTAACTCACTTATAATAGCGTTTTGTACTTTGTCAAAATTATATGTGTAGCCTGTTGGCGCATCGCTTGGCGCTGTAGGTGTGCTAGTATTGTTTTGGCTAATAGATGAGAATTTGAATACAAAAACCAAAAGCAGTATCAATAAATGCGAATTTTTCATAACTAAAACAATTTAACCCTGTAAAATTAAGCTTTATTTACTTTATTTAAGGCTTTATTCCCTCATTTAAACAGAGGTTTCACTAAATAATAGTAGCAATTATTTAAAAAACTAAGTAATTAATTATGCAATTTTTGGGCTATTGAAAATTAATTCTTAAACTAAAACCACCCGTAGAGTTAGAGGTTGGAAAGGAAGCTGAAGTTTGCGGTTTGGTACGAATCCAATCGTAAAATAAACGTAGGTTAATGTTTGGCGTTAATTGATAATCCACACTTGAGCGGAGGGATATAATATTAGTACCTCCAGTTGGCGTGCTGATAGGATTAATATCATCTACACGCCTAATGATAGATAGGTTTTTGCGATAACTTACATCTATTTTTACCAATAAATTACTTTCTAACGTTTTACCTTGTATTTGCACACCTTTTATGCGTAGTTTTGGATAAAGGTAACCTATACCTACAATGTACTCTTGCCCTTTGGTTTCAATAATTTGGGGTAGGGTAATATTTAGGCTGGTGGTTTTATCGCGCTTAGTTTCTACATTGGCGCTCCAACCTTGTCGGTTAAACTGAAAATCGAATTTAATAAGTGGCGAAAACGATTCGGTAATAGTAATGGCATTAATAGTGTAATAAGGCACAAAGTTAGGGCTTAAACCCGTGGTACCACTCACTACAGCAATGGGTTGGCGCTCGGTTTGAGCATCGCCTTTAAATAAGAGGTTATTGCTAAAACCAGCCATGTTGTAAGTGCTCCGGTAACCGTGCCTTACGGTAACGCTACGAAAAGTTTTTTTAAGAGCCGGTAGTTTGCCTAGGCCATCCCAACTAATTGTCCAGTTGGGTAATGGTACTTTTGGAAACGGATTTTTAGTACTGTAGTTTTTAATGCTCCGACCAGTATAGGTACGGTAAAAAGCGCCTAATAAAACATCTTGTTGGTTATTATCATAACCATCAATATAACTAGTATTGTTACCTAAAATATTAACATAAGTAATTGCACCTGTTGATGCTGCATTTTGAGCGCCTAATTCGTTGGCTACGTTACGGCGTTCAGAAATAAAATCTTTAAATAGGCTTGATTCAGGGCCTTTGCCTTTATCTTGAAAAGAACGGAAGAAGGTAAATGTTGAAATGTTAAAGTTACCTGTAATGCTCTTACTTACATCAAACACAAAGCCACCATCGCCTGGTCTGGCGTTAGCAGGGTCGTAAATCATGTATTGGCTTACGTTTTCAGATTTTGTGAGGTTACCCGTTAATTGTATTTTTAGGCTACCGTGAGGCTCAATGCTTGATTGGTATGATAATGTTTTGCTATGAATTTCGGTATAAGGTGTGGTTTGAAGTGGTACACGGGCTAACCAACCATTGTTTGCACTGCGTTGCCTAATGGTGGCATCGTACCAACCAGTTGTAAATTGAAAACCTGGGGCTTGTTGTTTGCTAAAATCCATACCCAAGTATTGCGAATTGGGTTTAAAATTTGGTAAGGCTTGCCCACCTTGTAATTGGTAGGTAATGGATAGGTTTTTAATCATCATGATGCCACGTGCTAAAAACTCAAGAATGTCTTTAAAATTTTCGTTCTTTTTTGGATTGGTACTATCGGTTAAAGCAATACCACTTTTTGTACCAGCAATGGTTGACGTGGCCGCCGCCTTTGGATTTTTTTTATCTTTAGTTACATTTTGCGCTGCGCCACCGCGGGGTTGCCCAGAATTAATACGTTTAAAGTAAGGTATTTTATTATACAGCTGTATCATATTAAAGTTGGCTGTATAGTTGTGTGTATTGGTATTTTGTATGGTATTACCAATGCTATCCGTAGCGGCAAACGGACGCCTATTCCAAGTATAAGTGCCACTGTAGCGGTAAGTAAGCGTTACAAAATCTAAGATTGGTATTTTGTTGAGTGGTGCCGTAATATCTACATTCATTTGCTGACGGAATACGGTGTTTGTACCCCCTTTTTGTAGGTTTTTAATTACTGAATCTCTATTGGTTTTGTTAGTTTTACTCACATCGCCAAGGGGTTCTAATATTCTACCATCGTTATTGGCTAAGTAAGTAAATTTAATGGCTTTACAAAAATCCCAACGCAGGTTGTAGCCACGGCTAATAATAAAGTTTTTGTTGTAAAGGGTAGGATTTGAAAACTCGCTACTATTGCCATAAAAACTGGTAATATCTCTATTTTTTAAATCGGAGTAAGTACGGTTTAAATCAATGGTAGCACCAAAGCTATTGGGTAGTAATTGTAGGTTAAAATCTTTTACAAGGGCAAACCATTTATTATCAAACAATTTTACTTTACTAAAGGGTTTAAAGCTTGGTGGGGTGGGTAGGCTAAAGGCGTATTGTAAGTTGCCCCTAAATTGGCGGGTGGTAGCAAAAGCAATGTTTACACTGTGTTTATTAATTTCGGTATAGGCGTAGGTTGCCGAAAAGTTTTTTACATCCCAGGGCATTGGTTTTGCATTTTTACGTTTAAGTCCATCTATACGCATATTGGTAATATTAAAGCCTTTACGCTCTGTAAAATCTTGGGTTTGGTCTTTAATAGAATCTCTTAAATTTTTCCTAATATCACTATTATTATAAGTAGCTTTTGATCTCACATCAGGGTCTAATGGATTAAACAAAGGATCTACTATTGTACGGCCAAAGTTGTAAAAAATAGGTAGGGTTACCTTCCATTTTGTAGGAAAAAACTTACCCATGTTTAGGGAGGTGCTCATATCCCAATTGGCACTAGTTTCTTTACTACGTTCGTTAATTTTTTTATCAACACTACCCCAAAAAGGTGTGCTATAAGTACCGGCAAGACTTACGTTTCCTAAATCGGCTAATTTGGCTTGTATTTGCCCGGTGGTAGCCCAACCGCCACTATTATTAAAATCGGTAAGGCGCAATTCGTTTATCCATACCTCCGCACAAAGGGCTTTATTATCGGTACCTTTGGGGTTGCGAATACCCACCATTACACTTTTTACAGTACCCAAGTTGGGGTTACCCACTACGGTTACCGTATAGCCATTTTGTGTAATTGAAAAGGGTTTTGTTATTTGATTAGAAGCACTAAAATACCCATATTTTTTATTACGTTCGTCTTTAACTTTAGAAATATCGTTTACAAAATTAAAGTTAATTTCGTTTTCTTTAGGCCATACTTGGTAGCGGGCATCGGTGCTGTTAGGGTCGTAATTGCCTTTTGGTGTTAGTTTTAGGGGTACTTCGTATTCGTAAAAGTTATTGTTATAATCGCTACCTACTCTAAAAAATAGGGTTAAATCGCCATCGTTGAGAGGTATGTTATTTAATTTTTCGGCATGTACATTCATTTTAATGTTGTTAAACATACGGGTATCTAAATCTACATTTTTAAAAATGGCACGGCTATCGCCATCTTCTAAATTACACACACGCATTTGTAAAGCCTGTTCGTTTTGTAATACTAAATTGGTAGTTTGTACATTTTGTTGTTGTTGTATATCGGGTGGTAATACATAGTTTACAGGCACTTTTGTTGAGTTTTCTTGCAAATTTACAGCACTTACATCAAAAGATGCCGAGTTATGATCAATTGCTAAATATTCGCCTGGGTTTTTTAAATCAAATTGGTAACGGCGCCAATCGCTACGCACCAATTCAAAACGGGCTAAGCGTAATAACACAGGGCGATCAAAACCTTTCATAAATACACGCATAAAACGTATAGAGTTAAAGCCCTCAATACCCCCCACAACGCTTTCGTATTGAGAAATAGGAATTTTAAATTGATACCATTTTACTGTTTTTTTAACACTTCCAAAATCGGCACTTCCATCAAATGCATCTACTAAAAAGTTAGTACCTACCGATGTTGCAACTACATCGCTGGGCGAAATTTTAATATGGTATTGATAGTAATTTTCGGTTTCGCTAAGGGTATTATCGCGGTTAACGTCTTCAATATTTGGCAAGTTGGTAGCAGCAGTTGAGTAACCCGCTGAGTTTTGTGCTTTGTATTGCTGTTCAGTAGGCGAGTTGCCCGATGGGTTATTGAATTTAGAATAACGTTTTAATGTTTTTTGTTGATCAGCATCATAATCATCCCCTCTAAAATGGTGGTAATTATCGCTACTTGGGTCATCGTTAAAAGCTTGTTTGGCATCGGCAGAAAAGCCGCCAGCATTCATGTCGGCTAATGCTTGTCTAAACCTATAACGCTCACTTTCATCTGTTAAGCCATCGTAACCTACGTCTTGAAACGGACGATCGGCAGGATCTTGCGAAAAGGCATTTACTGTGGGTGGAATTAAAGGCACATTGGCAACGTTGTTAGAATCGACAGGTAAAGCGCTTGAAAAACTACTTTTACCAGGCAAACCGTTTTCGTAAACCATGCGCCCATCTTTAATAATATCTTCTGATACGTTTCCTAAATTAATATACAAATCGCCAATTGGTTTTTTGTTCTTATCAAAATCGGGGTGTGTGGCCACATCGTAATCTTCGTTAAATGGGTCCATCATCCAAAACTGAATGTACTCTACGTTTGCGGCTTGAAAATCGTTAGTTTCTAACCTACGCATAATGCCACCCCAACGATTTTTGCCATTGTTTAAAGCGCCAGTAGAATTAATACCAGATGATACTGAGGTTGGGTTTACATCGTAATTATAAGGCCCACGCTCGGTTGGGTAAAAGCCTAAATCTAAAACAGGAAGTATAACTTGCTGCCCATTTGGTGGCGTTTTGCCGGGGAATAATTCGGTTTCAAATACTTGACGCCACATGTTGTTTGAAAACACCAGGCTATTGTAATTGCTAGGTGTTGTGCCACTTTGTTGGCGGGTAAACATAGGGTCGATAGAGTACCAATTAAAACGGGCGCGGTTTAAGCCTACCGATGTAGTGTTTGATAAGGCGGCTTCGGGAAACAAGGCGGGTTGCCCTTGTGGAATGCTGGATAAAAACCAACCAGTAGGGTTACGCACATCAATTAACGAAATAGAGCCTTCAAAATCATCGATGTAGGAGTTACCGCCATTCTTTTTTATGGCAGCAGCATTACCCGGAAATAAACGTGCGTACTCGCCACGCATACTAATGCTGCTCATTTCTTTAGTGCTATAAAAAGGTAGTTTGTCTAATAAACGCGTTAAAAAAGGCGTTTCGGTTTTGTAATTAAAATCAATACCAGCTACAATGTTGCTTACGGGTTCATCGCCAATGCTTACTTTTTGGGTAATGGGGCGTTCGCTAAAGCGTAAAAAAGTACCGCCTAATTTTAAGTTTCGGCTAGCGTTAAAATCAAAACGAGCGCCTATTAAACTTTTTTGTTGCACGTTAAAGAGGGAATTACTTTCGAGCGATATTTTTACTTGTGCGCCTGAGTTTAAAATACCCTCGTTAATAATTTTTACACGACCCAAGGTATAATCTACCGTATAATCTGTATTTTCTACTAAAGGTACACCGTTGGCAGTTACAACTACTGCGCCTTGCGGAATGTTAAGCGCATTTAAAGCAATTTCAGATCCTGAGGCAGATTTGTAACTTCCTTTAATTTTAAAACGGTTTTTGTTTTGAATAAATGTGGCTGCTGTTTTAGTAGAATCGTAAAGCTCGTTAAAAATATATTTATTGGCTTCAGGAAAATCGGTACTTGCAAATTTAGACTCTAAACTACGCCCAAAAGGTTCTACCGTTGGTAAATACACGCGGCCATTGTTGGGCAAAATGGTGTAATCTTTAATAAAATCAAACACGCCATCGGGGGCTCTATCGCCGTTGGCACTTAATTTATCGCAATTTAAAACACGTATTAATTGTTGCCCATTAATAGCACCAAAAGGTAGGTAAGGCACATCCACACCAGTTTCTATATTATTGTAATAAATATCTAATTTAAAAGCATCGGAGTTTAAGTTGTAAGCACCAATAGAATAAACGTTTTTCATCATTAATTGCCACATGGGTTGCTTAACGTTTACCGTTACCGATTTTAACAATTTACATACCAATAGTTTAGAATTATCGGGTATTTGATCGCTAAACTCACCTACTTGATAGGTTTTGCCGCCGTAAGTATATTGGTACGAAACGGCTAGGGCTTGCTCGTTATTTAGTTGTTGATTTAAGGAAATGAAACCCGTACGAGGGTTAAAAAAATACTCGGTAGCGCTTAATTTACGGGCATTTTGAATAAAGTTATAATCGCGCGATCGATCCATATAAGCATTGCCAGCGTTGTTGGTATTGCTTGCAGGCATTGCTGTTGCAAGTTGTTGCACATCGCCCGTTTGCCTTAAGCGTAAAATACCGGTGGCGGTATTTGTCATTATAGAGTATAAATTATTAGCATCGTTGTAAGGTATGCTATCTGTAGGCGAAGTATCGTCAATGGCAAAGCCTGGTGTAATGGCTAAGCTAGCAGTTGGGTAGGCTAAATCTTTATATACATCTTTTACATCTTCTCCTAAATCTTCAAAGGCTACAATGTTACGTGTTTGCTCTGCACTACCGTTTATACCTAAAATATATACTTCAACTTTTGTAAGCACAATGGGGGTATTGATTACGGGTAGGGTGCTCATCCATCTATCGTAATGATCTCTAAAATAATGCCCTAAAAAGTAGTGACGGTTTTGTTCATAGGCATCGCCGTTTACACTAAATTGTTGGGTTTGCGAGCCACCTTGCACCGTTAATTCTTGTTTTTTACCTTTTTGTTGAGAGAAAACGGTAGTCATCATTAACCTACCAAATTGCAATTGTGTTTTTACACCAAATAAGGTTTGGCTACCGCTAATTAACGAGCTATTAAGGGGTAGGGTAACGTTACCAGCTTCTATTTTTTTAAGTATTTCATCTTCGTAGCCAGTGTAATCTAATTTTACTTGGTTTTCCCAATCAAAACTGGCTTCGGTGTTGTAGTTTGTAGTAATTTTTAATTTATCGCCAATTTTACCAATAAGGTTTAATTGTATGCGCATATTAAAATCAAAATTGGTAATTTTTTGTTGTTTTTGCGGTATGGCGGGGTTTAAGTTTTTATTACGGTTTAAGCCAAAAATTAATTCGGCGGTGCCTGTGGGTTTAATATCTACGGTATTTCCACCAAAAATACGGTCAAATAACTCGCTATTTACCTGCATTTTAGGGATCATACCTTTGCGAGGTTTGTTATTTAAATCGTCGGCGGCAACGCGTGAGCGCCAATAATCGCGCATCGATTTTTTAAACATGTAGTTTTGGTATTCCTTCATGCTCATGTAGGTATCGGGACGATAATCAATATCATCGCCAATTTTTTGTTTTACGTCGTATTGCCCTGTTTTGGGGTTATATTCGGTTTCGGTTTTAACGTTGGCAGGGTTTTCGAGGTATAGTTTAGATTTTGGGTCGAATTGTGGGGGTTTGCCATTGTTATCGTTAAACTGGTAGGGTAAATCAACACCAGGCGTATCAACAACGGCAATATTTTTTTGCACTTTTACTAGGCTTGGCGAGAATTTTTTGGTTTCCTCTTTACTTAGGGTGGGGCTTGTTATTACTTCGCTTGGCGACTTAGTGCTGCTATAAGTAAGGTTAGCGTTACTTTCATCTATCGAAGTAGATTTGGTAACAACACCCATTAAGCAAGCTGTAGCGCTTGTTAATATTACAAAGTTTATAAGTCCGTTTATTCTCAAAAAGGTTTAAAAATAGTTAAAAATTTTTTAATGCTTGTTTAATTAACATTTCAACACTATCGGTGCTAATACCTTGCTGTTTTATGGCTTTTTCGAGCGCTTTTTTGGCAGAAGTTTTAGGAAAACCTAAAGTTGTTAGAGCTAATAACGCTTCTTCTTTGTTTTTATTGTATGAGGGGGTTAAAATTTGTGAAATTCCTCCTTCGTGCTTACCTAATTTACCTTTTAAATCAACTACAATGCGCTGTGCGGTTTTATCGCCAATGCCTTTTATGCTTTTAAGCATGGCTACATTGGCAGTATTAATAGCTCCAGCAATTTCGGCAGGGCTAAGGCTTGATAACATGAGTAATGCACTGCCACCACCCACACCGCTTACGGAGATAAGTTTGCGAAAAAGTTCACGTTCTTCTTCATCGGCAAAACCGTAATGTTTTGGATTATCATCGCGAATGTAAACGCTTTGGGTAAATAATTTTGCGTTGGGCTTAGTTTGTAAATGCGTGTAAGTTGTAAGTGAAATGTATAAACCGTAACCCACGCCATTGGTTTCGATAACGGCAAAAGCGGGATTTAAATGGGTAATTAAACCAGTAATGTAGGATATCATAAAATAGCCTTTAAAGATAGTGAAAAAATTGATTGGACGATTTTCTTAATAGGTTTATTTATTTTCTCTCCCTATTTGGAATCAATCAACTACATGGAGTGAAACAGCTGAATTTGTCATCTTGAGCGATTCGAAAAGACGGATTCAATATTTTAACTTTTTTCTTAATGCTTCAACCGCCAATCTACTCCCCTTCGACTACGACATGGTGACAGCTGAATTAAGAATGATTAAGAAATAGCCATAAAGCTTTTGTTTTTTAAATCTTCTCTATTATAAAGCATGGGTAGGTTTGTTTGTAAATCTATTAATTGCCCGCCTGCTAGCTCAACAATACACTGCCCTGCGGCGGTATCCCACTCCATAGTAGTACCGTAACGAGGGTATTGGTTGGCCTTGCCTTCGGCTACCCAACACATTTTAATACTACTGCCTACGTTTATGGTCTCAACTATGGTATGTTGTAGTTTTAATTTTTCGATATGAGCATATAATTCCTTACTTAAATGTGAGCGACTGGCCACTACCGTATAATTTTTTGGATGAGCGTGTAATGGTAATTTTTTAGCATTTAAAAGTAGTTCATCTACCTTATTTTTATTTGAATTTAATATAGCTAATACGCTGTGTTTATCTACTTTAAAACTACCTAAACCTTTGCAAGCAAAATATAAATCTTTAAAAACGGGGCAATAAATTACGCCAATTACGGGTTTATTATTTTCAATTAAAGCAATATTTACGGTAAACTCGCCATTGCGTTTTATAAATTCTTTGGTACCATCTAAGGGGTCGGTAATCCAAATGTGTTGCCAATTTTTTCGCTCACTATATGTAAATTGTTCATCTTCTTCGCTTAAAACGGGTATGTTTGATGGGGCTAAATCGTTTATAATACTAATGCTTGCGGCTTTATCGGCAGCGGTTACGGGTGTGTTATCGGGTTTTGTTTCAATAAAAAAATTAGTATCGTAAATTTGTAAAATTTTAGTGGCCGCGTTTAGCGATGCATGAATGGCTAATTTTAAAAGGTAATTATAATCCATTATTTATTTTTTGGCGCAAGTTTATAACGTTCGTTCATTTCTAACATAGCAGCTAAAATTAATTGCGAATAGTTTTGCGAGGCACTTTTAAACCGGTTTGTTTTAGCATGCCATAAATTATAAATTAATTGTATGTTGCCTTCGGCTGGGGTAAAGGTAAACAAGGCTTTTTCAACATTATATGAGCCCGCATGGTAAACGTGCATTACTAATAATTTAAACCACAACTCGTTTTCGTTATGGTTTGTGATTTTTAAAGTATCTAATAATTGGTGGACTTTAGGAATACATATTTTTTTTATTAAGCTGCTTGCGGCATAGGCACTGCGCTCAAAATCGGCTCGCTCATCTATATTGGCATTTACTTTTAAGCCAAACAAACGTGCTACATCTTTCATTAATTGAAACGAGCCATAAGCGCCAGCATTACTTTTTTGTAATTTATTGGGGCTTTCAATTAATAAAATAGCTTGTGCATACCAAGGGTCAACATTATTTTCAATAAAACAATGTATGCCTTTATTAAAATTTTGCGATGTTTTATTAAAATCGTAAAAAAACTTTTTACCTGTGGTTAATAATATTTTTTGTGTAGTGTCTAATTGCTTTGCGGTGCGAACACTATCTTTAAAACAGCTTTTAGTAGAATCGTTTTTTAACTCCCAGGTTTTAGTGCAGGTTTTTTGTAATATATAACGCGAGTTGCCAATGTTTAAAAGTGCGCTATCTTGATGAAGATTCATAATACTTCGCCAAAATTTTACTTGTGGTAAGGTATCAACTTTTAAGATATGTAAGTCGGTATCAAATACATAATTTTCGTTTAATAGGGTTTGTGGGTTTATAACGCCAATTACTTTTGAGCACAAATTTTTAGGAGAGTAGTATGTAAAAGTAGAATCTTTTTGACTTATGTTTTTTATGCTACTTGTTTTGGCCTCGTTATTACACGAATAAAAAAATATAAATAGTAGTACTAAAAAACGCATTTTTAAAAGTACTAATTTTGTGTTTAATTAAAATTAAGACTTTTGTTAATTTATAACAATTGTTTTTTAAAATGATATTTTACCAAACCTTGTCAAACAACAAAGGCTGTTAGTAATAAAAACCCAGCTCCGCTGGATTTTGTGTGTTTGAATGAGCGCGGCTAATCCTGCGGCGCTTATATTTTAAATTCATTTTAAGTAAATTTAGCAGTTATACTATGACTTTGTGTTTTTTAAACACAGTATTACATAAGTAATTAAAAATATTTTTCATAATTATTAAAATTTTAAATCGAAAACACCGTTTGTTATTTGTATGTATTGATTGTTAAGTAAACAATTAAAAGCAAATTTACCCGATATAATTTTATTGATGGTATCAAGCCTTGTTATTACTAAACTACTGTTTAATGTGTCATTAATTGGGTAGATATTATCATTTATTTCTTGTTGTGTTTTTCTATAACTATAAGAAGACTTAGTATTGCTTTGATCAAGATATAAATTATAATCACCAACTTTATTTATATTTTTACTATACAAAAATATTTCAGTTACCTCTCCAGTTTTAGAAACCTTCCTCGCATTAATACCAATCTTATTAAAACCCCATCCACCAGATAATAGTCTTGGGCCAAATATATTCCAACTTCCATCATAAATTTTTGGTAGCCATACTTCGCCATTAACCAAACACCCAAATGTATTTTTACCCTCTTGTGTAGCCTCTGGAAGTACATCTTTTTTTTGCACAGTAGTAATAACTTTGTCTTTTTTACAAAAGCCAAAAGCCAAAATAATTATTAGTACTAATACTTTAGTAATTAACTTATGTATAGTTATTTTATTTAATAGTATCATAATTATTTATTTTTGTAATATTAAATTTACAAAAAATTACTTAGCGTTTACTTGTTTTTTCAGTACCTCAACTTGTTTTTGCAACTCAACTAACAAAGCTTGTTGGGCTTGGTTGGTTTTATTTTACCCGCTCCGCTGGATTTTGTGTGTTTGAATGTGCGCGGCTAATCTTGCGGCACTTATATTTATAGTTTAAATTCATTTTAAGTAAATTTATTAGCTAGAGAGTGTAAACTATTTTGTTATGCAAATATATACTTTCCGCAGGATTATCAACGCTAAATGCCTTCACGCAAAATTCAGCGGAGCCTGTATTTAATAGCTAACCTCCATCAGCTGATGTTGTATCTTTAATGCCTGATGTTGTACCTTTATCAGCTGATAGACGACATTTAATGGAAAATGTAGCACTATTTTTAACATCACTTAACAAAACTAAGGCAACTTTTGTTAATTTTTTAGGGGAGTTAATACCAAAGGGTATCAAACAACAAAGGCTGTTATTACTAACAGCCTTTAATTATTATGTTTTATTTTTTTAAGGTTTAATTTTAGTTATTTTAAATTCGGTACGGCGGTTGGCAGCGTGTACATCTTCGCCGCAGGCAGATTTTACAGCGCCTTCGCATTTACAATCGTTAATTAACTTGCTTTCGCCATAACCTTTACCTGCAATGCGAGCGTTGCTAATACCTTTGGTTACAATGTATGCAGCACTAGATTTTGCACGCTTATCAGATAGTGATAAGTTACTTGCTGCGCTACCTCTACAATCGGTATGAGACCCTAACTCAATATTAATGCTTGGGTTTTGTTTCATTAACTCTACAATTTTATTTAATTCAGTTGCGGCATCGGCTCTAATAGTAAATTTACCTAAGTCAAAATAAATTGGTTTTAAGTCAATCATTTTACCTAAATCAGCACCTAACTTAATTTTATACATTTTTGTATTTAGGTAATCATGTAATAAAATATAACCTTCTTTTTTAATGGTAATATCTATAGGTTGTACTTTAGTAATGTATCCTTCGCGCTCTAATTTAACAATGTAGCTAATATCATCTCCTATTTTTTTATCTTTATATATGTGTCTAAAATCACCCTCTTTATCAGTAGTAAATGTCATTACATCTTTAGCATTAAATGCGTCGGTAATTGTAACTTTTACACCTTCAATAGGAGTTAAATCGTCAGCATCAGCAATTAAACCCAATAAACCAATAATTTTTTTCTCAATTATTAATTCTTTTGGTTTTTTGCCATTTAACTCAGCAATTTCTTCTTCTTTTAAAACAGTTACACCTTCTTTATAACCTTCTTTAGTAGTTTTTACTTTGTAACCTTTGCCAGGTATTACGTTAAATTTAATTTCACCTTTTTCGTTGGTTTTGCCTTCGTATGCAGGTTTTCCTGTTTCATCAATTAAAGCAACATTTGCATTTGGTAAAATCTCTTTTGATAATTTATCTAATGCTACAAACTGGATGGCGTTGCTTATTATAGGTTTTTTTGAAATAAAGCTATAAATATCGTCTTTAGTTTTGTTATCGCGGTTAGATGACAAGTAACCAGTAGTAGTGGTTTTTGCAAAAAAACCAAAATCATCAGAGGCAGTGTTTACAGGGTATCCTAAGTTTTGTGCTTCAAAGTATGAATCTTCGCCTGGTACTGTATAAAATACATCTAAGCCACCTAAGCCCACTTTGCCATCGCTACTATAAAATAAAACTTCGTCTTCAAACAATTGTGGAAACGCTTCTCTACCTTCTGAATTAACTGATTGGCCTAGGTTTTGAGGTTTTGTCCAGGTATTGTTTTCAAAATTACTTACCCAAATATCTAACGAGCCTAATGTACCTGGCATATCGCTTACAAAGTATAAGGTTTTACCATCGCTACTTACTGCTGGATGCTCGCAGGTATATTCATCGCTATTGTGGGTAAACTCAGTAAATTCGCCCCATTTATCGCCTTCTTTTTTACGAATAAATATTTTTAGGTTTACACGGTTATTTTTATCTTTTTTCTTTACTGCATTGTTTCGTGTAATAAATTCGGTATTACCGTCTTTAGTAAAACACAATGGACCTTCGTGATATTTTGTTTTTAATTTTTCGCTAGCGGCGTGTGGGCTTTTTACAACAGTCCCATCAATATAAGCTTTGTACACATCTAAGTAATACGAATTATCCCAACCGTATTTATTAGAGCTAAGCGAGGTATTACGACGCGATGATAAAAAATACATTTCGTTATTTAAAATGTACGGACTAAAATCGTTTTCTTCTGAATTAATTTCTAATTTATTTAGCGTATAATTACTCGAATCTTTTTTTAAAGCTTCAATGGTTAGTTTTTTCTTAGAGATATTATCTCTAATTAATTTGTATTGATTATCGTTTATTTTACTAAACACTTCGTTGGCTTTTGTATAGCTTGAGTTATATTTTAATACTTGGTAGTAGTTATACAAATCGTAATCAGTCATGCCAGTGTTTGTAAAGGCTTTGTCGTAATACAATTGAGCTTTTTTATAATCGCCCACCATAAAATTACTTTCGCCAGCACGTACATAAAATTTTGTTTTTGGGCGTTTGCTATTTGCTAATTCTTCATACATTTCAGATGCTGAGGCAAATTCTAAATTTGTAAAACGTTTATCGGCAATTTTTTCTTTTACCGATTGGGCTTTAGTAATAATTGTTGCTATTAATAATAGAGATACTATAATTTTTTTCATTGGTAGATGTTTTATTATTTATAAATTAAAAATAACGTGGTGATTTTAATGCTTTGTTTTTTCGTAAAAAATCAAAACCTAACATTACCTCGTGCGAACCTGGATTGTATTTACCTAAGCTAGTGGTAGCGTAATCATAAGCATAGCCAATGCGTAATTGTGGGGTAATGTTATACACTACATTTGCGCCAATAGCAGCATTATGACGATAAATAACGCCAAACCAAATTAAATTATTAAATAAAAATGAAGCATTTCCATCAATAGATAGTGGTGCGTTAGCAGTATATTTAATTGCTGCGCCTGGCTTAAAATCCCACAAACTATTAAGTTTAAATACATAACCTGCAATTAAGTAGTAGTGTAATACTTGTTTAGAGTTTGAAAAAGTAGGGTCTTTGCTTAATTCATTTGCTAAAATTTTTGGGGCTGTAATACCAATAAAATGACGCTTACCATAGTAATATACACCAGCACCAAAGTTTGGAGAATTGGTATTAAAGTTAGTGTTGTTTAGTACTAATGGATCTGCAGCATCGTTTACCGCTAAACCTGCTAAATTATTTCTAATTAAATCGGCTCCAGCTCTAACGCCAAAGCAAAGGCGGTCGTTATTTTTATTTAATTTTATACGATAGGCAAAATCAGCAAATAGGGCGGTTTTATTAGTGGGTCCAATTTTATCGCTAACGGCATTAATACCTACACCAATGCTTTCGTTTACTAAAGGTGTGTGTAGTGTTAATGCAGTAGTTACTGGCGCACCTTTAAAGCCACTCCATTGGTTACGGTAATCAACTACAGCGCTTAAAGCATCGCGGCTACCTGCATAGGCTGGGTTTAAAACCGAACCATTAAACATGTAAAACGAGTTTTGAATTTCTTGTTGTGCGCTAAGTGTTTGGCAAAGCAAACTTGCGCCTGCCATTAAACCAACTATTTTTCCTCTTTTCATCATAATTACAAATATAATTTATTTAAAGTTTTTGATGTATTATTTTATTATTACTATTTTTTAATATTGTAGTTGTACGTAACCTTTATATATTGTTTTAGCATCGTCACCTAGCTCTAAAATATAATAGTAAGTACCGGTAGGTAATTTATCGCTACCCGTTTTACCAGCTACATTTGGTGCGCCATTCCAATCGTTTTTATAAGGTTTTGCGCTGTAAACACTATTTCCCCAACGGTTAAATACTTGTAAGCTGTTATTTGGGTAACCATCTAAACCTTTAATTTCAAAAGTATTGTTATATAAATCGCCATTTGGTGTAAATACTTCAGGTATTACGCCTAAACCTTCTAATACGTTTATTATAATTTCGGCAGTACTAGTACATGCTCCATTAATAGAAGTTAATACAACGGTATAATTACCACTTGCTGAGTAAATGTTTGAAGGATTTTGCTGCGTTGACGTTCCGTTTCCTAAATTCCAACTATACGTTATAGCGCCTACACTTTGGTTGGTAAAGTTTACCGTTAATGGTGCTGGCCCACTAAGCGGATTTGCAGTAAATTGAGCTACAACTGTTGTTTGCACTATTGCTATGGTTTGGGTAGATGAACAGTTTGTAACATTATCAACTACATTAACAGTATAAGTACCACCGGTATTAATAATACTCGTTGCCGTGTTAGAGCCCGATACAATGCCTAAGCCTAACCAAGTATAAGTTGTGTTTGTGTTAGAACTTACTGCATTTAAAGCAACCGTACCACCGCCACAAGGCAAACTACCGTTAGCACTTGCTGTTAAAGTAGGGGTAATGGTGTTATTTGCCACCGCTATTGTATTTGTAGTAGTACAGTTTGTGGCAATATCAGTAACAGTAAGGCTATATACCCCAGCACTACCTGTTGTTATAACCGAAGTTGTTGCGCCAGTACTCCAACTATATGTTACAGCACTACCTGCATTTGCAGTTAAATTAACGGTGTTTGTGTTTGGTTGGCAACTTACACCAATACTTGAAGAGCTAGTTACATTTAAACTTGGTGGAATATTACTACCAAATACTGGAATAGATATAGATGTGGTAGAACAACCCGTTAAGGTGTTAGTTACTGTTAAACTATAACTTCCGTTTTGATTTACTTGAACGCTACTATTGCTAGGGCTTCCTACAATTCCTGTCCCAGTCCATAAATAAGTTAAGTTCGCATTTGGTGTAAAGGTTGGAGCAATAGTTACTACACTATTGGTACACGATATTGTTTGTGCGGTTCCTGTACCAGCAACAATGGTTGGTGCCGTTGTAGCACTTACTACACTTACTATAGCGTTTGATATACAGCCATTACTAGCAGTAATAATACCTGTATAAGTTCCAGCGGCATTAAACATTACTGTATTGGTGTTTGCTGCGCCACTAATACCCGATGCTGGCCCCCATGAATAAGAGGTAATGGCTACTGAAGAAGTAATGGTAACGCTTACAGAAGGCGTTGCACTTAAACAGGTAATACTTGGTGAGGCATTGCTAATAGTAAACGAAGGCGCAGCACTATTAGGTACTACAGTTGCAGTTTGTGCGTTTGCAGAACAACCATTAGCTCCAGTTGCAATTACACTATAAATACCCGCCCCCGAAATGGTTGCAGTAGCACTTGTAACTCCACTTAAAATAGACCCCCCAGATGGAGCAATCCAACTATAAGTAGTAGCCCCTGTTGCAGATGCTGTTAAGCTTGTATTTGGTGTAGCACACGATAAGGTAAATGTATTTGGCGAAACCGAAACCGCAGTAGGTGGATTTGTATTTGCAATGGCACTAATTGTTTGTGTGCCTACACAGCCATTTGCTGTATTTGTAACCGTTACTATATAATTTGTATTGGATGTAGGATTAACTATTAACGAAGAAGTGGTTGCTCCTGTATTCCAACTATAAGTAAAGGCCCCTGTTGTTGGTGTTGCGGCAGTTATAATATTAGCAGTAGTAGTAGTACAATTTACAGTATTTGAAATGGATGCATTAGGATTAACTGGCCCATTATTAGCACTAATAATAAACGAACCTGGTGATGAACAGCCACTACCATTTGTAGCCACATAATTATAAGTTCCAGCCAAACTACCACTAACGGCAGCATTAGTTGTAGAACCTACAATAC
>JAYTRS010000117.1:0-2013 GCA_043746065.1 Bacteroidota bacterium
TCCTAAGCCTTTACCTTTTACACTTGTTGTTGTTGTTGTGTTGTTTTCTTCCATTTTTTTAGATTTTTTAGTTTTTAAATAATTTAATAATTTTAACGAAAATAACAGATTTATGTTAAAATTGTTAAATGTAATTGTTAAAGTTTTTAACAATTATCTTTTAGTTAACTAGTTAACATAAAAATGCTTAAGACTTTATTATTTTAAATAATAATAAGTATAAAAAAATAATTAAATCTAACTTGATTATATTTGCAGGGTAAAAAATGCTATCTATCATTAAAAAATATTTATCCTTAATAAAGTTTAGCCATACTGTTTTTGCATTGCCTTTTGCATTAATAGGTTTTTCATTAGCAATACACAGCGGTAAGGCCACTTTTAATTTACAAAAACTAGTACTAGTTATTTTATGTATGTTATTTGCGCGTAGTGCTGCTATGGCTTTTAATAGGTATATTGATAGAACATTTGATGCCAAAAACCCTCGCACTGCTATTAGAGAAATACCTGCAGGGGTCATATTGCCCGGTGCAGCTTTGTTTTTTACACTAATTTGTTGTATTTTATTTGTAGTGTGTGCTTATTTAATAAACAGCTTGTGTTTTTATTTATCGCCAGTGGCGTTGCTTGTAATTTTGGGTTATAGCTTAACAAAACGTTTTACACCTTTATGCCATTTAATTTTAGGGCTTGGCTTAGCTTTAGCACCTATTGGGGCTTACATGGCTTTAACACAACAGTTTGCTATTTTACCAATTTTATTTGGTTGTGTAGTATTTTTTTGGGTAAGTGGTTTTGATATTATGTATGCCTTGCAAGATGAGGATTTTGACCGTAGCCAAGGTTTAAAATCAATACCCGTTTATATGGGCACAAAAAAATCGTTACGTTTATCAGAACTTGTGCATTTATTTGCGGCAATAATAGTAACGTTTGGCTTTTTTTTAGGGGGCTTTAGTTGGTTATATATTATTGGCGCTTTATTATTTATGGGTTTACTGGTTTACCAGCACAGCCTTGTAAAACCAAACGATTTAAGTAAAATAAACCTTGCTTTTGGTACCACAAATGGTATTGCAAGTGTTGTTTTTTGCCTATTTGTATGTGCCGATATTTTTTTATTAGAGTAGTAAAAAATGAACAAAAGTTTTTTTTGAGGGCAAATAAAAAGTGTGTCTGGGCATAATTTCTCCGCCAAAGCGGTAACCAACAAAACCTGCATTTTGTAATTCCTGCTATTAATAGCATTTACCGCTACCCAGTTTAATTTCTATTTATGTGTTTAAATATGTTTTACCCTTTGAGAGATGGGTAACTTACTTATTCAAGTTTGTTTTACAAAAGTGTAAGCTTCCCTAATCTTGCTATAACAAAGAACTTATACTTATAAAAGTGTAAGTTTATTTTTTATTAAAGTAAAATAGCCTATTTGCATTGGCGGCGCAATCTAAATTTAATAACTATTTTCTCATTTTAAGAATTTATTACCACTACTTGTTATATTAATAAACTCATTTTCAGGTACTTAAATGTTGGGCTAATTATTGAAGCTATATAAAGTAGATTAAAGAAATTAGTTATGTCAATTAAAAAAACATATTGCTCAAATTATTTTATTTCTTCTTTTATTAATATAGAAAAGAGATGTGCTGAAAGTAGTATAACTAACTATAAAAATAAAGCAGATAATAAATGTTTAAGAAATACAATATTTATTACGCCAAAAACACTTATACATAATTTATATTCCATATATCAGATAGATAAAATAAAATTTACAAAACCCTCAAGTTGGATTCCTGCTAATGGATTTAAGTACAGGTATATATATTTCCCATTCTATTATTGTTATTACGATACCTATTTAGGTTGTTTTATTTATTACGAAGAAGACACTTGGATATATTCTATTTATCAACCTTTATTTATAAAAAACATTAAGGAAACAAAAAAAATAGAATTGGTTATAGATAACACCTCTAAACCTCAATTACATTTTGAATTACATGT
>JAYTRS010000118.1:0-18745 GCA_043746065.1 Bacteroidota bacterium
AAAGGAAAAATCGGAGATATTTCCTTTTACAAAACACAGGATGGGCATTTGGCTCGTGAAAAAGGTGGTGTTGATGCTTCACGCATCGCCAACGATCCAGCTTTTATCCGCACAAGAGAAAATGGGGCCGAGTTCGGCTCTTCTGCAAGTTCAGGCAAATTATTAAGAAGTGCTTTAAGAACATATCACGGTGAAGCTCTAATTTTAAGCCGCCACTGCAATCAACTTTTTCAATCTCTAATAATTCATCTTCTGTAAGGTATTGGCGTTGTGTTTTTTCTGTTTTAATTTTATATTTTTTGAAAGGGTCGTGTTTAATATCAACCAAATCATTGTAAACAACATCATTAAACAGTTGTCTGATAAATTTAAAATTTGCATGAATTGTGTTAGTGCTATTGTTGTAGTCTTTACCTCTTAAATGTTTTTCATATTTTGCTAAAAAATCAGGTGTAATTTCCTGAAAATAGAGATTCCCATTATTCATATATCGTTTTAATTTCTCTGTAATTGCTTTACATCTGTCGTGCGAAGCTACTTGCCCTTGACTTTTGTATTTATCTAGTACTTTTTGAGCATGTGCAAAGAAATCTAAAGGTGCTTTCCCGTACAAATCTTCTTTTAATTGACGACTGGTAAGAGATTTGGCAATGGTTAGATTTTCAAGGACCTGGTCTTGTAATTCAGCAAATTTATTGGCTATTAAGGAGTTAAAATGTGCGGAGTTCTTGTGTTTTGACTTTACTCTCTTTTTATCATCATCCCAAAAATCAGAATGTATTTTTATTCCTGTTGAAACTTTAGTTATTTTTCTATCTTTGATTATGAAAAAATTTATAGGCGCTTAGCCTTTTTTGTTTATTCTATCATCTCTGAAAACGATTGATACAGAAGCCATACAAAGGATTTTAATGTTTAAGACAAAAGTAGTGAAAATGGGTGAATGTGGGAAACATAGTGGGAAACATTTACTACATTTTAATGATTTTTTATTAACACAAAATAGTGTAAATTGCACTAAAATACAATTATTATAGTACGTTCAGAGGCAGTAAGGGATATAGTAAAGAAGTAATAGTGTTTCAGGTGGGAGCACGTTTTAAAATCGTAAACCCTTTATTAGCAATAATTTAGGGTTTTTTATTTGAGCAATTCCGTGCATTTGCCCCACAATAAATTATAAATGTTCAATAAAATAATTACAAATTTTATCCATAAGGTGCGCTCTATCCTTACCCAATACGTTATGTTCGTGGGCGGGGTACACATAATAATCTAACTGAATATTTTTTTCGGTCGCTTTTTTTAAATACATAATACTATGTTGCCACACTACTACAGGATCTTGTGCGCCATGTATCATCAATAATTTACCTTTTAGTTTATCAACATAATTTAAGGTATTACTTTTTGTATAACCTTCGGGGTTTTCTTGTGGCGTATCCATATAACGCTCGCCATACATAATTTCGTAATACGTCCAATCAATTACTGGCCCACCACATACACCAACTTTAAACACATCGGGGTAACGCGTCATTAAACTTGTTGTCATAAAACCCCCATAGCTCCAACCGTGCACGCCCATTCTAGTAGTATCCACATAAGGCAAGGTTTTTAAATAATTAACACCACTTAGTTGATCTTCCATTTCTTTAGTTCCAACTTGGCGATGAATGGCTTGCTCAAAGGCTTTGCCACGGTTTGAGGTTCCTCTGCCATCTAACGTAAATACTATAAAACCTTTTTGTGCCATGTATTGATACCATAATTCGCCACCTGCAAGCCAAGTATTAGTTACCAGTTGCGAGTGTGGGCCGTTATATAAATAAACTAAAACAGGATATTTTTTTGTACTATCAAAATTTACGGGCTTAAATAAACGGCAATGCAAATCGGTTCCTTCGCTATTTTTAATTGTAAACATAGTCCAACTGCCTAATTTGTAATCTTTAATTGGGTTTTCGGCATTTAGTATAATGTTGCTTTTAAGTGTTTTAGTATTTACTAATTTTATTTGGCGAGGGATGTAACACGAAGAGAAATTATCAATAAAAAATTCTTTTTTTGTATTTAAAATACAGGTATGAAATCCGCTACCAGAAGTTAAACGGGTAATTTTATTTGTTTTTAAATTAACACTATAAAAATCTTGATTAATAGGGCTTTGTTCATTAGCATGAAAAAATAAATTTTCGCATTTTTCATCAAAGCCATTTACATCTTTAACCTCCCAATTACCAGTGGTAAGTTGTTTTACAACATTACCTTTTAAATCGTATAAGTAAATATGATTAAAACCATCACGGCGGCTTTGCCAAATAAATTGGTTAGGATTTGTTTTTAAAAATTGCATGGGGTGTAAAGGCTCTACGTATTTCTCATCACTTTCTTCAAATACAGTTCTTACAAAATTGCCTGTTTGGCTATTGTATTCGTTTAATTTAAAATGATTTTGCGCACGATTTAAAACAGCTATGTAAATAAATTTTTCATCGGGGCCCCAAGCTACGTTTGTTAAATATTGGTCGCTCGGAATTTCTTTACTTAAATAAATAATTTCTTTATTTAACTTACTATAAACGCTCAGGCTTACATAGTGTGTTTTTTTACCTGCCATAGGGTATTTAATATTTTTATTTTGAGCGGGGTAAGTTGTCCAATCTATTATTGGGTAATCATCTACCTCACTTTGATCCATTTTATAAAAAGCTAAATAGTTTGCTTTTGGACTCCAAAAAGTACCTTTGCTAATTCCAAACTCGTTACGATGCACATCACCACTGCCATAGGCTAGGGTGTACGAGCCATCGGTTGTAACTTGTGTGGTTTGCGTGCCTTTAGATATAAATACATTATTATCTTTACTATAGGCTGCCTCGTTTGTTTCTGGCGTAACATCGGCATTATCAATAACGGCAATTTTTTCTTTTTTTATAGCCATTGCTGATGCGGGCGAATAAAAAATTTCTTCGTTTTTAGCAGTTACAAAACTAAATTGTAGTTCGTTTTTCCAAGTAATAAATGGTAATGCCGTTAAGGTGTCGCTATTCATTAATTTTAAGTTGCTATTTATATCATAAAGCGTGGCTTTGTATTTAATTTTGGCTGAACTGTTATCGTTTACATACACGGTATTATCATCAATGTACGAATACATAGTTGAGTTTGGAACAAACGCTAAATTTTGTAAGCGCTTTGGTGCTAGGCTGGTACGCCCTTTTAAAACAGCATCTTGAATGGTTAATAATTTAGTTTGAGAAAAAAAACTCAAATAAAAAACTACAAATAAAAACGTAACTTTACTTTTCATATAATTAAATTAATTTTAAAACATTAAATATACCACTAAAATAATTATTTTAACGGCAGGGCTAAGCGCACTTTTATTACATTTTACCTTGGTAAGTGTATATTGTTTTAAAAAAGTGGGTAACGATAGTAAAATAAGTTATTATTCATCGTTTTACTGCTACCCTTATTTTCATCAAAATTGGAATTTATTTGTGCCTCCACCAACAAGTAATTATACCTTAATTGCGTATAACGATAGCGTAAAAATAAATGTGTTTAATGAGCTCCTAATAAAACACAAAAGTAATAGCTTAGCGGGCTATCAGCCTTTATTATTAGCACTTAGTAATAGCATACATTATTTTGAAAAAAACACAGCATTAAAAAGTGGCAAGGTAACCAACGATATAAATTTTAGGATTGTTGAGCACTTTTCAAAAAAATATTTATATAAAAAAACTAAGCAACCTCTTAAAATAATTTTAATAATTAACGATGTTTTAACTAAAGAAAATAGATGCTACTATAATTAAAAAAAATAATTAACTTTAATGTATGACCAAAGTAAAAAAAATAGATATTGCCTTACAAGGTGGTGGTGCCCATGGTGCATACAGTTGGGGTGTTATTGATAGATTATTAGATGAACCGCGTATTGAAATTGATGGTATTTGTGGTACCAGTGCAGGTGCAATGAATGGTGTGTGTACCATTTACGGCTTAAGTAAAGGTGGTAGAAATTTAGCAAAACACACACTTGTAAAATTTTGGCACAAAATATCCGAAGCTGGTAAACTATCTATGTTACAGCCCACTTGGTTAGATAAAATGATGAGTCCAGGTAATATGGATTACTCTCCATTGTATAAATTTTTTAGCGTTACCGCCGAAACCCTTTCGCCACAACAGTTTAATCCATTAGGCTTTAATCCACTCGAAAAAATATTAAACGAATTAATTGATTTTGAAGAACTCCAAAAAATATCGCCACCAAAATTATTTGTATGCGCTACCAATGTAAAAACATGTAAAGCAAAAATATTTGGCCCTAACGAAATTACCTCAAAAGCAATTTTAGCAAGCGCCTGTTTACCCTATTTATTTAATGCTGTTGAAATTGATGGCGAGTTTTATTGGGATGGTGGCTACATGGGCAACCCCCCACTAAGCCCATTAACACAACATACTGATGGTACAGATGATATTTTATTAGTAAAAGTAAACCCCTTTATTATTAAAAACGTACCCGATAATATTGAAGATATTAAAGATAGAATTAACGAAATAAGTTTTAACTCATCCTTAACCTTAGAAATTGAACACTTAGAGTTTATAAATACCTTAGTTCAAAAAGGCATTACCTTAGAGGGTACTTTAAAAAAAATAAATCTTCATGCCTTAAGTGCAGATGTGGCTTTGGGCAATTTAAACCTATCTAGTAAATTAAATACCAACTGGGATTTTTTAATGCACTTAAAAAACTTAGGCTACAAAGCTTGCGATAATTGGATTGAAAAAAACTTTGATAATATTGGTAAAAACTCAACCTATACTTTGTAAGTGTTATTAAAAAGCACCCATTCTTAACAATTTATTAAAAAATATCTTTTAATTGCCTTGTTTTAGCCGTATATTTAGCAATTGCATTTTTTTATGATTGACCAAACAACTACCGCTTCACAACCACGCAAACTATACCCGTATCAAGAGCAGGCCGTTGCTAATATTTTTAATAAATTAGCCGAGCTTCCTCCCAATGCCAATCTATTATTTCAATTACCTACAGGTGGTGGCAAAACTATTATTTTTAGCGAAATTGCTAGGCGTTACATACAACAACACAATCGTAAAGTTTTAATATTAACCCACCGTATTGAGCTCGGCAAACAAACATCCGATGTACTTAACGAACTTGGTATTAGCAATAAAATAATTAGTAGCGAAGTAAAACAACTACCACAACAAAGCCATTACCAAAGTTTTACAGCCTTAGTCGAAACTTTAAATAATCGCCTACAAGACAACGATAAATTTTTAGAAGACATTGGGCTTGTTATTGTTGATGAGGCGCATAATAATTCGTTTCGTAAAATTTTTCATTATTTTGAAAACGTTACCATATTAGGAGTTACGGCAACACCCCTCAGCAGCAATAAAAAATTACCCTTATACCAAACCTACCATAGTTTAATTGTTGGCGAAAGCATTAGCGATTTAATTGGTCAAGGTTTTTTATGCGAAGGACAAACATTTTCGTACGATGTAAATTTAAGCTCCTTACGCGTTGGTAATAATGGCGAGTTTACCGTTGGCTCGCACGAAATGCTTTATACACAAGCCATGATGCAAGGTAAGTTAATAGAAGCGTATGAAGAATTAGGCAAAGGTAAAAAAACATTAATTTTTAACGCAGGTATTTTAACCAGCCGTGTAGTGTACGAAACCTTTAAACAAAAAGGCTATCCTGTAAGGCATTTAGATAGTACCTTTAGCGAGCGCGAGCGGGTAGAAACATTAGAATGGTTTCGCAACACCAAAGATGGAGTCCTATCAAGCGTAAGTATTTTAACAACTGGTTTTGATGAACCCGAAGTTGAAACCATTATTTTAAACCGTGCCACAAAATCACTCACCCTTTATCATCAAATGATTGGGCGTGGTAGCCGTGTATTGCCCAATAAAAAAACATTTAATATTGTTGATTTAGGTAATAACTCTCGCCGTTTTAATTTATGGCAATACCCTATCGATTGGAAACACGTATTTGTAGCACCACACTTGTATTTAGAACACCGCTATAAAGATGAGTGGAATTATGAGTTAGAAAACGATTACGATATGCCACCCGAAATTAAAGAGCGATTTTTAAATTCGAGTGCACAAGCATTTATAGTGCGCGAACGTTATATGTTGGCTTTACGCAAAGGCTTAAAAACACAAACTGTTTTAGATGATAGCCTAGAAGACCATTTTGCACGCATAAAAGATAATGCTGCCGATTTTAGCGAAGCCATCGAACTCTTTAACCTATTAAGCGAAGAAATGAAATACCGTATTACACAATATGGTAAATGTATAAACTCTACAAAAAACCATACCGATTACCAATGCCAAGTATATGCCAGCAAATTGCGTCGTAGAATAATGAACTTTTTTGCAGAGTAACTCATCTAAACCTTAAAAACATGAAATTAGATATTTTAGCCATAGGTATTCACCCCGATGATGTGGAGCTATCCTGCAGTGGCACTATTTTAAAACACATTGCGCTGGGTAAAAAAGTAGGTATTTTAGATTTATCACGTGGCGAATTAGGCACACGCGGTAGCGCCAAATTACGCACACAAGAAGCCACTAAAGCAGCAAAAATTTTAGGTATATCGGTTAGAACGCAATTAAACTTTAAAGATGGTTTTTTTGAAAACAACCAAGCCCACCAATTACAAATTATAAAACAAATACGCTTGCACCAACCCCAAATAGTATTGTGTAATGCTATTAGCGATAGGCACCCCGACCACGGGCGGGCGGCTAAATTGGTAGCAGATGCTTGTTTTTATGCCGGCTTAGTTAAAATTAAAACCACACAAAATAATAAAGTCCAATTACCGTGGCGCCCACAAGCCGTGTACCATTACATACAAGATTATTTTATTACTCCCCATTTTGTGGTAGATGTTACCAATTTTATTGAAAAAAAACATCAAAGTATAATGGCCTACTCCTCGCAATTTTATAACCCAAAAAGTAACGAACCACAAACCCCCATATCCAATAAAGAATTTATAGAAAGCCTAAACAGTAAAATGAGTATATGGGGTAGATCCATTGGCGTGCCCTATGCCGAAGGCTTTACCACAAACAGATACCTTGGCGTAAATAATTTATTTGATTTGGTTTAGCGCTTTGTTTTTTTTAGATGTTAGCTATTGTAATTTTATTTTTCAATGTCGTTTTTTTATTCTTCAACAGGTATGGCTTAAACATATAAATAATATACAAAGTAAAAAACGAAAGTCAGCTTGGAAACCTAACATCGGCTCCTAATAACGTTAGATATAATTTTACAGCGAATTATAATTATATAGGTAATTTAGTATCGTTGCGCCTTAATTACAAAAAACATAAAACTGGCTTCCACTTTTATAATATAACCCTTAGCGTTAATAAAACAAGCTTCCGCTTTCATAAAACAGTTAAGTACTTCAATAATAAAGGCAGTAGCTTTAACAATTGAGCCATTAGCTTTAACAAAACAGTCAGTAGCATTAATGGTTTTGCCTTTAGCGTTTATAAAATAGCTCTTAGCGTTAATAATATAGATGTTAGCCTTAATAAAACAACTCTTAGTAACTATAAAACTGCCCTTAGCATCGTCTTTTTTTACAAGAGAAAATTAACAATTTTAACAAATAACCATATAAATATCAAGCACTTGCAAAATACACCTAACAAAAAGTATAGTATTACAAATACAGTCCGTTGCTAAACAAAACCAAAGCATAAAACCATTAAATTACCCCATAATTGTACCTACCTAAACGCTAATCTATTTAAACCTATTAACCCAACACCAAAAACTAATAACCAAAGACTAGAGTCTAATAACTATTCACCACCACGCTATTAACAATAAAAGTAAATTATTAACAAGTGCGTTACCTATTAAGTTTTTTACAATATTTGTTACTATTCTATAAAACACATTATGTCACACGAATTTGAAAAAAACGATAGAGAAGAATTATTCTCTAAACCAGTGAGGGCGGGTAAACGTACTTATTTTTTTGATGTTAAAAGCACAAAAGGCAACGATTATTATTTAACCATTACCGAAAGTAAAAAGCGTTTTGGCGATGATGGAAAGTTTTTTTACGAAAAACATAAGATTTTTTTATACAAAGAAGATTTTGAAAAATTTATTGAAGGCTTAAACGAAACCCTTGAGTATATTAAAGAAAATTCTCCCGAATTACCTCCTACTGAAGAAAACAATAGCAGTTCAGAAGTTAATTTTGAAGACTTAGGGAACTAAAAAATAATAATACTCTATTAACAAAGCCGTATTGTATGTTAACGATACGGCTTTTTAATTCACCAAGATAATTGTATCACCTTGAGGGGATTTGAGGTAAACAGTTTGTTTTGTAAAGTCTTACTTTTTTATCAAAAAAGAAGCGAGGGGTAGAAGTTTATTAAAGTAATAAATGTAACTAACTAATTACGCCTTAGTGTACCTTCTTTTTCTGATATAAAATTGTATATAAGCAAAGCCTATTACTAATAATAAAGGTAAGGCTACGTTTATAAATTGCCATTTAGCACGTTGTAAATTTACTTTCTTTTTATCTAACAAACGCAATTTCACTTCGCGCGAGCGTAGTTGTAGTAAGCCTTCATCATCTAATAAGTAATTTACACAGTTTAATAAAAATGTTTTGTTTGCAAATTTTTGTCCGCTGTATTTATCATAACCTAGCTCTACAACTTGGCCATTACCTCTATTAAAATCGTTACGGGCCACATCTCCATCGGCTACTACAATCATTTTTGTAGGTTTGCCTTTATCTATATATTTAAAAGTGCTATCATTTAATAATCTTACTGGTATGCGGTATTCAACAAAACTACTAAAAGCGCCCTCAAGCAAACAAGCAATGGGTTGGTAACTGTTTGTAAACTGGCTTTCTTTAGCTTGGTATTTAACCATACCTAAACTTAAGCGGGCAGGGGTAGGCTGTGTTTTGGTGTAACGCGAGGTATGTAGTAAAATTGTTTTTTTAATGCCTTTTGCCGTTACGGTATCTAAGGTGCTTAGGTAATCAAATTTAATTAAATCTAAATTTTTTACAATGGGGTGGTTTCCATCGGGTAATACTAAAGGGCTATACAACCAAGGAAATTGTTGAAAGTTAGGCGCTGCACTTTTTTTAAAACCAACGTTAATAGGAATTTTTGCGCATTGTAAATCCTGCACCAATACCGAGTTTAAACGTACACCATATTTAAAAAGCATATCGTCAATATTTAATGCTTTATTTAAACCTATGCTGTAACCTTTCATATAAAGGGTATCAAGGTTTACGTTTACAGGGTCTATTAACCACAATACCTTGCCACCACGCATAATATACTGGTCAATAATAAATTTATCTTTATCGTTAAAGGTACTATCGGGTTGACTAATAATAATAGCGTCGCTTTGTTGTAAAGCATTTATTTTACCATTAATGGGTGTACGGTTTACATTATAATATTCGCTTAGCGAACGCATAAAATCGTACTGATGTAAGGTATCAGTTTCGCTATGCCCTTCAATAAAGGTTACTTCTTGTTTTTTATCGCGTTGTAATTTACGAATGGTATTTGTTAACGAATATTCTAATTCTTGTACGCTATTGTTAATACACTCTTCGGGGGCAATACCAATTTGGCGTTTAAATATTTGCCACACAGCCTCTTTACCTTTATGGCTAACAATGGCACCAGGCCAAATTAATGTTTGCGACGTTTTATCTTGTTTTTTTTCTATAACTTCTTCGGGAACTAAACCTTTTTTGTATAATTCTTTTTCAATATTACTTGCTTCATCCTTATTTAAACCATCGCCTGGCACTATAAATTCGTATTGAATTTGGTTGTTAGAGTTGGCTCTAAATTCATCTAAAATTTCTTTTGTTTCGTTTCTTAAGCGCGAAAAGCTTGGGTTAAAATTACCTTGTAAATACACTTTAAAATACACTTCATCCTCTAAATTTTTTAAAAGTTTTAATGTTGATTCGGCTAAGGTATAGCGTTTTTCGCTGGTTAAATCAAAACGTTTAAATACAAACGAGCCTATAAAGTTTATTAAAATTATTATACCAATTAACACTACTAAAAAAGTAATGTCTCTTTTTTTAGTAGCATTTAAAGCATTATTTTTTCTAGCGCTTACCATTTTCGGCTTTGTAAAACTAATTTGGTTAGTAAATTAAAGACGGCCACTAGGCTTATAAAATAAAGGGCATCGCGGGTATCAATTACACCACGGCTCATGCTTGTATAATGATGGCTAATACCAAGCCCTTTAAACAACACATCATATTTACCAAACACACCGCTTTGGGCAATAAACTCAAAACCTATATAACAAAAAAAGCAAAGTAATAAGGCAATTATAAATGCAATAACTTGGTTTTCGGCAATGGCACTTGCAAAAATACCAATGGCAACAAAGCCTGCACCCAAAAATAATAAGCCAATGTACGAACCCCACATCCCCCCCGTATCAATATTACCTTTTGGGTAACCCAATACGTGTACACTATAATAATAAATTAGTGTAGGTAGTAATGACACAATAACTAAAGTAAAACCTGCAAAATATTTTGCCAACACAATTTGTAAATCGGTTAAAGGCCTCGTTAATAGCAATTCAATAGTCCCTGTTTTTTTTTCTTCAGAAAATGAACGCATGGTAATAGCAGGTATTAAAAATAAATATACCCAAGGCGCAATAAAAAATAAGGAGTCGATGTTTGCAAAGCCATTATCTATAATGTTAGAGCCGCCGCTTTCGCTAGGTATTATCCACATAAAAATACCTATAAGCGAAATAAAAACGCCAATGGTTATAAAGCCAATAAGCGAACTCAAAAAACTGCGTATTTCTTTTAAATAAAGCGTAAACATTTTAGCAAAAATACATTTTTAAAACATTAGTTGTAGGATACTTATTAAGACAAACTTTTTAATAAACAATTAACCAAACTGTATTTTAAACTATTACCAATTTTTTGCCAAAACTGTCCATTTATAATAAAACTACCGCCACTTATTAAAAAGTACAATAATTTAGGCAATGCTGTATGTAATTTTACAGTAAGATTTACACTCATTTTAAAAGCGCAATTAAAAGAGTAATAAATTAAAACCTTAAAACTAAAAATTATGAGCTATTTAATAAATAATGAGCAAAAAATAAATGATATTGTTTTTGCTTCTCGAAATAAAAATTATGGTGCTTATGCTATTCGTTCAAGCTATGGTAATACACTAGTAAAATCAATATCTATTATGGCGTTTGGTTTTATAAGTTTAATGGGTAGCGCGTATTACTATACAAATAAAGATAATCAGCCTAACCAAAAAACAAACGGGATAATTTTTAAAGATTCAATACTTGTTACACCATTTGATTTAAAAAAAGTAGAGGAGATAAAACAACCAAAACAACCCGAAAACCAACAAAAGCAAAAAACAACTACTGATGTGGCTACATCAACTCGTGTTAGCGATTCACTTGCAACCCTTACCCATACCGTTGCTACTAGTTTTACAAATACTGGCGCAACTACAAGCTCTATTACAAGTATTGATGGGGGTAACGTGGCAAGCACTGGCACAAATTCAGCGCTAAGCAATACCACAACTGTTGGAGGTAACACGGTTGTAAGCCAAGGTTACGAGGTAGATTCAAACCCTGAGTTTGAAGGCGGTTTAGCCGCCCTTTACCGCTTTGTAGGTTCTAAATTAAAATACCCAGTAATTGCTTCTGAAACTGGTAAAGAAGGAACCGTTTATGTAAAATTTGTGGTGGATGAAAATGGCAAAGTGGGCAACTTAAATTTGCTAAACTCGGCAGGCTACGGCATGGATGAAGAAGCATTACGCGTAGTAAGTTTAATACCAAACTTTAAAACACCCGCAAAAGTAAAAGGCAAAGCTGTAAAAGTGTACTACCAATTGCCTATTAAATACAAAATGCATTAATAAAAAATAAATAGGCACGCTATTTGCATTATCAACAATAATTAGCATATTTACGCTTCTAAAAAACCTAAAACAATGAAAAACACAAACATCTTAAAAAGTGCATTTATATTAATAAGCACTTTTTTATTAATTAACAGTGCTGCTTGTCAAACAAAATCAAAAACACAAAAAGGCACTAAAAATAAAGCTGCAACCACAGCAACTTGTGCTGCAAAAATAGATTTTGCAAGTGCTGGTAGTGGTATTGATCATAAAACGATGGAAGAACTTAAAAAAATGATTGAAGCCAAAAAAGTAAAGTATACCGAAACCCGCATAGGTAAAGAAGGAGAAACACAATGGTGTTTACCACTTACCGAATTAAAAGATGCAGACAAAATTGCTTTTATTGAACAGTTGAAAAAAACTGCACAAACTGGGCAATTAGTCTCAGTCTCAGTTAATTAAAAATAAAATTTAACAATTAAAATTGTGCAAAAACGGGCTTTATAAGTCCGTTTTTTTTTGTACTTTTGCCAGCACTAACTAAACACGTATTATAATAATGAACGAAATTGGATTAAGAGCAGATGATGCTTCAGTGGCTCAATTAGGGCTTGCAAATGTAGATATGGCAAATTGGAATCTTTACCCAAGTGAATTGGTTGAAGATTGTATTGTTTTAAATCAAGGAAATCTTACCGATAGTGGCGCTTTAGCCATTGATACTGGCGAGTTTACAGGCCGCTCACCTAAAGATAAATTTGTAGTGTACGATGAAAACACCAAAGATAGCGTGTGGTGGGGCGATGTAAATAACCGTTTTGAAGCCGATAAATTTGATACATTACACAATAGAATGCTAGCGTATTTAGGCGGAAAAGAAATTTGGGTGCGCGATGCTTATGTTTGTGCCGATCCTAAATACCGTTTAAACATTCGTGTTGTAAACGAATTTCCGTGGAGCAATTTATTTGCTTATAACCTATTTTTACGCCCAACAACTGCCGAATTAGAAACTTTTAAGCACGAGTGGACAATTATAAATGCACCAGGTTTTAAAGCTGATCCTAAAATTGATGGTACTCGCCAACATAATTTTGCAGTTTTAAACTTTACTAAAAAAATAATTTTAATTGGTGGCACTGGCTACACAGGTGAGATTAAAAAAGGCATATTTGCTGTTTTAAATTATATTTTACCGCACGAAAAAGGCGTTTTACCAATGCATTGTTCTGCAAACATTGGTAAAGATGGCGATACGGCTATTTTCTTTGGTCTATCAGGTACAGGTAAAACTACGCTAAGTGCCGATCCAAATCGTAAACTTATTGGCGATGATGAACACGGTTGGAGCGATACTGGCGTGTTTAACTTTGAAGGAGGCTGCTATGCAAAATGCGTTGATTTAAGCGCCGAAAAAGAGCCTCAAATTTTTAATGCTATAAAATTTGGTTCGTTGTTAGAAAACATTGAATACGTTGATGGTACAACAACCGTTGATTTTACAAACATTTCTAAAACCGAAAACACACGCGTAAGTTACCCTTCGCATTACATTGATAATGCTGTAACGCCAGCTGTGGGCGATGTGCCAAAAAATATTTTCTTTTTAACCTGCGATGCTTATGGTATTTTACCTCCAATAAGTAAACTAACTCCTGCCCAAGCCATGTACCATTTTATTAGTGGTTATACTGCAAAAGTGGCAGGAACTGAAATGGGCATTACCGAACCAACCCTTACGTTTAGCGCTTGTTTTGGTAAAGTATTTTTACCATTACACCCAACTAAATATGCAGAATTATTGGGCGAAAAATTAAAGAAAAATAATGTAAACGTTTGGTTATTAAATACTGGCTGGGTTGGTGGTAAATATGGTGTTGGAAGTCGTATTAAATTAAGCTACACCCGCTCGTTAATTACAGCAGCTTTAACTGGCCAATTAGATAAAGTAGAATACGGAACAACACCGTATTTTAAATTAAATTTCCCAAAAACTTGCCCTAATGTTCCATCAGAAATATTAGACCCAAAAAATGCTTGGAAAGATAAAGATGCCTTTAATCAAACAGCACAACAATTAGCGGCCTCGTTTGTGAAAAATTTCGACCAGTACGCAGGTGCTGCTAATGCCGAAATATTGGCAGCCGCACCAAAAGTAGAAGTTACAGCTTAACAGCATTAAAATCTGTATTTAAAGCCTAATTTATAATTAATTATAAATTAGGCTTTTTAGTTTTTAGTTAATTTTTATTATCAAGTATTATTCTTTAATTTTAGTATCTATAATATTATGAACACAATTATTAAATTTAAAAAAACTATTAGCCTTACTATACTTGCAATTGCAATTTTTATTGGTACTGCTTACACGCCCGATTATTTTGAAATCAGTAAAAACTTAGATATTTTCAATTCCATTTATCGCGAGTTAAACATTGCTTATGTTGATGGTACAAAACCCGGACAGCTTATGAAAACAGGCATTGATGCCATGCTAAATTCGTTAGATCCTTACACGGTTTATTACACCGAAAATGATATTGAAGATTACAGATTTTTAAGCACTGGCGAGTATGGCGGTATTGGCACCGCAGTTTTAGATATTGATAATAAAATAATTATTGCCGACCCTTATGAAGGCTTTAGTGCTTTTAAAGCAGGGCTAAGAGGTGGAGATCAAATTGTAGGTGTAAATAATATTAACGTTGAGGGTAAACGTAGCGAAGATATTACCAACTTATTAAAAGGGCAAGCAGGTACGCCTATGAAATTAAAAATTATTAAAGCTGGGCAAAAAATACCAATCGAAATAAATTTAAACCGCGAAGAAATTAAAACAAAAGCAGTACCTTATTTTTCAATGCTACCTAATAACCAAACGGGCTATATAAAACTAACGGGCTTTACCGATAATTGCAGTGGCGAGGTTAAAGAAGCCCTTTTAAATTTAAAGGGTAAAGGCTGTAAAAATTTAATATTAGATTTACGCGGAAACTTAGGGGGCTTGTTGCACGAAGCCGTAAATATTGTAAACTTTTTTATTGACAAAGGTCAGGAAGTAGTATATACTAAAGGAAAAGTACCTGAGTGGGATAAAACGTATTTAGCTGTTAATAATCCAATTGATACTCAAATTCCGTTAGTGGTGTTGGTGGATGAAAATTCGGCCTCTGCCTCCGAAATTGTAAGTGGAGCTTTACAAGATTTAGATCGCGCTTTAATAATAGGTAAGCGCACATTTGGTAAAGGATTGGTGCAGCAAACAAAAGATTTAGTTTACAATGCAAAAATAAAAATTACAGTTGCAAAATATTATATACCAAGTGGGCGTTGCGTTCAGGCATTAGATTATAGTACTAAAGACGAAGAAGGACGTGTAGAAAAAGTGCCTGATAGTTTAATTACAGCATTTAAAACAAAAATTGGTAGAGTAGTGTACGATGGTGCAGGTATTATGCCCGATGTAAAAACAACTGATGATAGATTTAGCATGGCTTTAGCAAGCTTAATTAGTAAATACTTTATTTTTAATTATGCTACCGATTATTTTTTAAAACACCCACAAATAGCAAGTGTTAACGATTTTAGTTTAACAGATAGTGAGTATAACGATTTTTTAAACTACTTAAATGGTAAAGATTATAACTATAAAACTAAAAGCGAGATAGAGTTAGCCGACCTTAAAAAAAATGCAGTAGATGAAAAATATTATAACGATGTAAAAAACGAATTTGATGCTTTGGTTGCAAAAATGAACGCTAATAAAAAAGAAGATTTAATAAAACACAAAACCGAAATCAAAAAATATTTAGAAGAAGAAATTGCATCACGTTATTATTTTCAAAAAGGAAGAATAGAATTTAATTTAAAAACCGACGATGATTTAAAAGAAGCAGAGCGCTTGCTAGCGGATAATAATAAAATAAAAATATTATTATCTACCTCCGAAAAAGCTACCAAGCCTTTTAATATAAAAAAGAAATTTTAAATTTTGAACTTAGTTACAGGCGCCACAGGCATTTTAGGAAGCACCGTTGTTTTAAAATTATTACAACTAAATCTTCCTGTTATTGCCTGTAAACAAAAAACAAGCGATATAAAAAAAGTAGAAAAACTATTTTCGTATTACACTTCTGATTACAAAAATTTATTCTCAAAAATTAAATGGGTAGATGTAGATGTATGTGATATTTTTTCAATAGAAGAAGCTTTGCAAGGTATTGATACTGTTTATCATTGTGCTGGATTTGTATCCTTTAATAAAAAAGATAGACAGCAACTTTTTAATATAAACGAAAAAGGTACCGCCAATATTGTAAATGCGTGCTTACATAAAAAAATAAATGCTTTATGCCACGTTAGTTCAGTAGCTACCATTAATAACTTAGATTATAAACACGCCTTAAATGAAACCGTTTTTTGGAAAACATCGGGTAAAGAAAGTGATTATGCCATTAGTAAATATAAAGGTGAGTGCGAAGTTTGGCGGGGCATTGAAGAAGGTTTAAATGCTGTAATTGTTAATCCTGGTGTAATTTTATCGCCCGGATTTTGGAATCAAAGTAGTTCAAAATTATTTACAAGCTGTTATAAAGGTAATAAATTTTATATACAAGGTAGTGCTGGTTATGTTTGTGCCACTGATGTTGCTTTTGCAATGATTAATTTAGTAAATAAAAAATTATTTTCAAACCGCTATATTTTAATTGAAAATAATTATACAATACATACTATATTTAATCTCATTCAAACACAATTTAAAAAACCATTACCAACTGTAAAAGCCACTAAATTTTTATTAAATATGGCTTGCTTTGCCAATAATTTTTTATCGCTACTAAAAAATAAGCCACCTACACTAAGTAAAAGTTTAATAGAAGCGGCCTTAAATACACAAACCCTATCTAACACAAAAATTATAAAAGATTTAAATGTAGTATTTACGCCTATAAATCAAGTAATTAGCCAAATTTGTACCCATTATTTAAACGATAAAAAGGCTTAAAATACAAGTTATTAATTTTCAGCCAATTAAAATTAATTTTCGTCTATAAAATTTTGCATTTAATAAGTTATTTATCTACTTTAGTCTATTATTTAAAATAATTACTTTAAAATACAATTATGCATATTGCAATTGCGGGAAACATTGGGTCGGGAAAAACCACTTTAACATCATTATTAGCTAAGCATTACAAGTGGCATGCACATTACGAAGATGCAGACGATAATCCTTACTTAAACGATTTTTATGAAGACATGCAACGTTGGTCGTTTAACCTGCAAGTATATTTTTTAAATAACCGTTTTAATCAAATTTTAGATATTCGTAAAGGAAAACATACGGTTGTACAAGATAGAACCATTTACGAAGATGCCTATATTTTTGCACCCAACTTGCACGCTATGGGTTTAATGACTTCGCGCGATTACGACAACTATTTTAATTTATTTAAATTAATGGACGGCTTAGTAAAAGCCCCCGATTTAATTATTTATTTAAGAGCAAGCGTACCCACTTTAGTGAAACAAATACAAAAACGTGGGCGCGACTATGAAAACAGTATTAGATTAGATTATTTAAAACGCTTAAACGAACGCTACGAAGCCTGGAGCACAAGCTATGAAGGCGGAAAAATTTTAGTAGTAGATGTAGACGATATTAACTTTAGCGAAAGTAAAGAAGACTTAGGGAAAGTATTACGAATGATTGACGCACAACTAAACGGATTATTTAAATAGTGAGCATTACGCTAGATAAAGAAGAACCATTTTTTGATTTACATTTCGATAAAAATATCGAAATTGCAAACGCTGCCGGTAATTTAATTCTGGCCTACGATGGCGTGTTAAACAACGAAACCATTTCTAAATTAGAAGGTACTATTGAAGAAAAAATAATTGAAAACAATTTACCAAAAATGGTAATTAAAAAAGTTTTTTTTATTTGTGTTGAAGCTCTACAAAACATGCTTATTCATGGACATAGAGATGATACTGGTGCGCAGCATAATTTTTTTATTTTATACATTACTAACACATCTGTAAAAATCAAATCAGCTAATTTAATTTCAAATAGTGCAATAGCAAAACTTAGCGCAGATGTTGATAAAATAAATTCGTTTAGCGAATCTGCCGATTTAAAAGCTTTTTATTTAGAGCATTTAGAAAACAATGAGTTAAGCGATAAAGGTGGCGCTGGCTTAGGCTTTATAACTATTGCTATGAAAAGTGGTAATAAATTAGGCGTACAGTATAATAAAATAAACGAAAAATATTCGTTGTTTTTATTAGAAGTAACTATTAATATAGAGTAAGCGCAACATGGCGCAAACAAATGCCCCTACAGTTTTATTTTTAGCATCTTGGTATCCCACACCACTAAATAAAAGTCATGGTATTTTTATAAAAAATCATGCATTAGCATTAAGTAAATTTATAAATGTGGTGGTGGTATATGCTTATTCAAATCAACACGCAGCTAATTTTAAGTTACACACAAATAGTATTAATCAAAACTTTACCGAATATTTAATCGAGTATAAAAAAGTAAATTCAATCATTCCAATTATCTCCCAATTACAAAAAAGATGGTACTTTAAAAAAGCGTATAAATTATTATTACAAACCTTAATCAGTAATAAAATAAATGTTACAGCTATTCAATTAAATGTTGTTTTTCCCGCAGCAATAAGCTTACCTATATTTA
>JAYTRS010000119.1:0-6445 GCA_043746065.1 Bacteroidota bacterium
TCCATCCTTAAAACGAAAAGCTATTTTAATAGCCAAGGTGCAGGATGAAGCGGGGCATGGTTTATATTTATATGCCGCTGCCGAAACATTAGGCACCAGTCGTGATGAAATGATCAGTGACCTGCACAGTGGCAAAGCAAAATATTCTTCTATTTTTAATTACCCAACCTTAACATGGGCCGATGTGGCCGCTATTGGCTGGTTGGTTGATGGTGCTGCTATTATGAATCAAGTAATGCTGCAACGTTCATCATACGGGCCTTATAGCCGTGCCATGATACGTATTTGTAAAGAAGAAAGTTTTCATCAACGCCAAGGCTACGAAGCAATGACAACGATGGCATTTGGAAGTGCTGAACAAAAACAAATGGCACAAGATGCTTTAAACCGTTTTTGGTTTCCAACACTAATGATGTTTGGCCCACCCGATAGCGAAAGCCCAAATAGCGATAATGCTGTAAAATGGAAAATTAAACGCGAAACAAATGACGAGCTTCGTCAACGTTTTGTTAACCAAACAATGCCTCAAATTGAATACTTAGGCTTACAAATTCCAACCGATTCTAATATTAAATGGAATGAAGAGAGGCAACAATACGATTTTAGCGAGCCAAATTGGGCAGAGTTTAAAAACGTAATTAGTGGCAATGGCCCTTGTAATAAAGAGCGTTTAAAAGCCCGTAACGAGGCGCATAAAAATGGTGAGTGGGTGCGAGAAGCAGCAACTGCCTGTGCAAAATATAAAAACGAAAAAAATATAGCAGCATAATTTAATAGTTTTTAATGTTTAGTTATTAGTTTTTAATAAATAAGCATTAAAAACTAAATTTTTTTTATTAAAAACTAAACATTAAAAACTAAAAACTAGTTATGTCCGATTCTCAAGGCCCTTTGTGGGAAGTATTTGTGCAAAAAAAATCAGGTCAGCCTTTTGTACATTGTGGTAATTTACACGCCTTTGATAAAGAAATGGCATTACAAAATGCCCGCGATTTATATACCCGCCGTATGGAAGGAGTGGCACTGTGGGTGGTATTATCCGAACATATTGTGGCCAGTAGCCCCGAAGACCAAGGCTCGTTTTTTGAACCCGCTAATGATAAAATATTTCGTCACCCCACGTTTTATCAAGTACCCGATATTATTAAACACATGTAGCTTTTTTAATTATGACAGCAACTGCTATAAAAAAACAATTAAACACGTACTTGCCGCTATTAACTATTAAGCAACAAGAATTGTTGTTAGATATGGTAAAAAACATACTACAAGTTGATACTACCGAAAAAAGAGTTACGGTTAAAGAATACAATAAAGAGCTTTTAGAGGCAGAAAAAAGAATTGCAAACGGAGATTTTACAACTCATGAACAGGCAATTAAGGTTTTAAGTAAATGGTAAAAAATAAACGTTACAAAATTATTTGGGATAACCAAGCTTTACATCAGTTACAACAATATTTTGAATATGTTTATAAACAAAACCCCTCAGCACCTGAAGTAATTAAAAACCGTTTATTAAATAAATTAAAAGTTATAAAAACCAATCCTTTTATTTGTGAAGATGATAAGTTTAAAAATAATAATGCTGGTTTGTATAAAGCTTTTATAGTGTATAGTTATAGAGTTACATATAAAATACACGAAGATAAAATTCACATTATTAGAGTACGCCATACAAGTAAAGAACCTTTGATATATTAAATAATGAACCATTACAAATACATACTTCGCCTTGCCGATAACGGATTAATTAATTCACAACGATTAACAGAATGGACAGGACATGGCCCATTTTTAGAAGAAGATTTAGCCCTCACAAATATTGCTTTAGATATTTTAGGGCGCAGTAAATTATTATTAGAATACGCTGCAAAAATTGATAATACAGGTAAAACCGAAGATACCTTGGCTTACCATCGTGGCGAACGCGACTTTTTTAATACCAAGTTGGTTGAACAACCCAATGGCGATTATGCGCAAACAATTATTAAACAAGTAATGGTAGATTATTTTGATTTATTACATTATACCGAATTGCAAAAAAGTAAGGATGAAACACTTGCCGGAATAGCTGCCAAATCAGTAAAAGAAATTACGTATCATTACCGCCATACAAGTAACTGGGTATTGCGTTTTGGTTTAGGAACCGAAGAGAGTAACCAACGTGCACAAACAGCCCTAAACGAACTTTGGCGTTTTAGTGGCGAATTATTTTATACCGATGAAACCGAACAATGGGCAATTGAAAAAGGTATAGCGGTTGATGTAAATGTATTTAAAGATAAATGGATAAAAACGATTACCAGTTTATTTACCGAAGCCAATTTAAAATTACCCGAAAATACTTTTATGCAAAGTGGCGGTAAAAATGGCTTACATACCGAACATTTGGGGTATATTTTAGCCGAAATGCAAAGTTTAGCGCGTGCTTTTCCAATGCAAAAATGGTAAAAATATTTCTTATCGCTTCTAACTTTATGTATGAGTTTTAAAGAAAGTTGGAGAAAACTATCGCCTTATTTTGTTGATGTATGGCAGTATTTGGTTATTATTGTAATAATGATAATAGCTGCAATTTTTATTTTGTAATTATTAATTTTATGAAAAAAATGTTATGGATAAAGAGATAAGTCATTTTTTGTATTTTAAACAAAATTAAAAATAGCCTAAATGTAGTACCATTTAGTTTACAACAATTACAAGCTATGGTAGATAGCGAGAGATTGAGACTTTTTTATTTTATTGTGGCACAGCCTTTGTAGGTTTTAGAATTATAAATTATTAAAATTGTCCGTTCGCGCGTTTCACCACTCGCTTCCTCGGTACAGTTTTTAAAATCAATACTTATAGCTAAACTAATTTTTGTGTTTTTATTTGTTTGATTAATGGTGCACTTATAATTTTTATTGGCAGCAATATCCGAAAAATTATTTTCAATATTTACACTATCCTTACCATAATTTAACAGCAAACGTAATTTGTTTTTAAAGAACTCAGCGTACCAACCTGGCTCACTTCCACGAGCAATTAATAAAGGCTTTGTTGTTGGCACGTTTTCTTTTTCGGTTGTAACAACAGTTTCTGTTTTAATTTCTGTTTGGTTAATTACTTTTGTAGTATCATCTACTTCATTTAAAGTAGTAATTAATTCAGTTTTACTGGTGGGGATATTATCTTCTGGATTTAATTTAGAATCGCAGCTAAATAACAAACAAGCAACTAAACTAATGGTAATATAATTTTTTATAAGCATTTTATTTTCTATTAATTATTAATTATTAATTTTTTACAATACATTATTACATTGTTCTTTAATTTTTTCTAACTCGTCTTTCATTAATACTACAATTTTTTGTATTTGAGCATCATTGGCTTTACTACCTATGGTATTAATTTCTCTTCCAATTTCTTGGGCTATAAAATTTAATTTACGGCCAGCGCTTGGCTCTATCATTGTACTTAAAAAATAATCTAAGTGCGTTTGCAAGCGCACTTTTTCTTCGTTAATATCTAATTTTTCAATGTAATAAATAAGTTCTTGTTCAAAACGATTTTCGTCTATTTTATCTTTTGCAATTACATCGTATAAGTTTGTTCTAATTCGGGCTTTTATAATATTAATACGCTTTTCATCTAATGTTTTTACTTCATCTAGGCAGTTTTTAATTTTAGTTAAACGTTCTTCAAAATCTTTATTTAAAGATTGGCCTTCCATATCTCTAAAATTATTTAGTTGTAAAATAGCTTGGCTAATGCCTGCTTTTATACTTTTCCATTCGTTTTCATCTGCCTCTTTACGTTCGCCTTTTAATACATCTGGTAATTTTAAAACCTGATAAATAACATCGTTTAAAGGTTCGTTTAATTCGGTTGCTAAGATTTGTAATTTTTGTTTGTAGGCTTTTGCTAGGGCTATATTTATTTCTATTGGTGTTTCTTCTTGTTTGTTTTCTATATAAACGCTTACATCTATTTTACCACGCTCTAATTGTTTAGCAATATCGTTACGTAATTCTAATTCGTAATTACGGTAAACAGATGATAAGCGTATGCTAACATCAGCGCCTTTGCTGTTAAGAGAGCGTATTTCAATATTTATAGTTTTATTTTCTAATTCTAAAGTGGCTTTTCCAAAGCCTGTCATGGATTTAATCATGTGTTATAATTTTTTTAGTTGTAGAGGTTCTTTTATAATTTACCAAATATAAGCCACAAATTATTAGTGCACCCGAAAATAATTTGGTAGGTGTTAATTTATCTTCGCCCATTAAAATAGCAAAAAACGATGCTAAAAAAGGTTGTAAATAAATATACATGCTTACCACATTTGGGCTTAGCGATTGTAAACCGTATATATTTAAGAGGTATGCAAAAAAAGTAGTAGCCACTACTACAAAGCAAGTAGCAAACACTGCATGCCCTGTAAAAGCTTGCCAATTGGTGTGTAAGGTATCGTATAAGCCAATGGGCATAATATAAATAGTGCCAAATAAAAACATCCATCGCATAACGGTTACGGTATTATAGGTTTGCATTACAGGTTTTACCATTACTACAAAAATTGCCCACGAGGTAGCGTTTATAAGAGTCATTAAATCGCCTTTAATGGTTTTGCTACCCAACTCAAAATTGCCTTTAAATAGTATAAGGGTTAGTGCACCACAAATAGCAAGTGTTAAGCCACTTACTTTTAAAAAGGTAACGCGTTCTTTTAAAACAATTAAGGTAAAAATAAATACAATAATTGGGTTGCTAATCATTATAATGGCACTGTTTATGGGCTCGGTAAGACTTAAGCCATAAATAAAAAACACTTGGTTAATTATTACACCAAACAAAGTTAACCACATCATCTTTTTTAAATCGGCGGGTTTTACTTTTTGTGTTTTTACAAATAAACTTAATATCCAAAATAAAATACAGGCTCCTACAATGCGTAAAAAAACCAAGGCTAAAGGGCTAATAAAATTGGGCATTAAACCTTTAGCAATACTATAATTTAAGGCATACACAATTTGTGCAGCAAATAAAGCTATATGTCCTTTTAGGGAGTTTGACAAAACCTTGCAAAGATGCTTTTTTATTTTGCTTTATTAAAGTTTAATTAGTTAATTTGACTTAATAATAAATTTAAATTAAATAACGAATAGTATGTCAGAATTATTTAGAAAAAAATCACTTAGTAAATTATTAGCTGATGCAGCCTCTGGCGAAGGTGGGTTAAAAAAAACATTAGGTACGTGGTCGTTAGTAGCATTAGGAATTGGTGCTATTATTGGTGCAGGGCTTTTTGTTAGAACCGCAGCCGCAGCCGCAGATAATGCGGGCTCTGCTGTTACAATGTCTTTTGTTGTAGCTGCTATTGGTTGCGCATTTGCAGGGTTATGTTATGCTGAATTTGCAGCAATGATACCAATTGCAGGAAGCGCTTACACATACGCTTACACTACAATGGGCGAAGTTGTTGCTTGGATAATTGGTTGGAGTTTAATAATGGAGTACGCATTAGGTGCGGCAACTGTTTCTATTGCTTGGAGCGAATATCTAAATAACCTTTTAGGGGGTAAAATACCTTATGAATGGTGTCATTCTCCTTTTGAACATGCGTATAAGGTTGTAGGAGACGCAATTTCATTGTTTCCAGCAGAATTAGCCGCTACAGCAAAAAATGGCGTATTAGTAATTTCTGACGAATTGTACCCTACCTTAGATACAGCATTAAAAAGCCACATTACAACTTATTCGGGTATGATTAATTTACCCGCTTTAGGTATTCTTTTAGTTTTATCGCTTTTATTAATAAAAGGGACTAAAGAATCAGCTTTTGTAAATGGAATAATAGTATTTGTAAAATTGGCAATTGTATTAATTTTTATAGCAATTGGTTGGAAATTTATTAATCCTGCTAATCACACTCCTTATTTAATACCCGAAGGTACAACAGGACATGAAGGGTTTTTTACTTGGGGATATGGTGGAATATTAGGTGGGGCAGCAGTAGTATTTTTTGCATTTATTGGTTTTGATGCCGTTTCAACAGCTGCACAAGAAGCTAAAAACCCTAAACGTGATATGCCAATTGGTATATTAGGTTCATTAGTAGTTTGTACAATTTTATATGTATTGTTTTCATACGTTTTAACAGGTGTAGCACACTGGAGTGAATTTGGTGCAGCTGGTAAAGAAGCTTCCGTTTCTTATGCTATTCAAAAATATATGATTGGGTACGAATGGTTAGGTACAAGTGTTACCATTGCAATTTTAGCTGGATTTTCTTCAGTAATTTTAGTAATGTTAATGGGTCAGTCTCGTGTGTTTTATTCTATGTCTAAAGATGGTTTATTACCGAGTGTATTTTCGCACCTTCATCCAAAATTTCAAACACCATATAAATCAAATATGATTTTATTTGTTTTTGTAGGTATTTTTGCAGGATTCATTCCA
>JAYTRS010000120.1:0-18694 GCA_043746065.1 Bacteroidota bacterium
CAGGCAGATTATCAGTTAAAAAAACATTTTTTAACCCATAGTCAAACTGAAAAAAACAAAGAAACCCCACAAAATAGAGTTTTTTATTATGAAGGAACACACAGTTTAGTAGGCGAAAACTGCATTAAAATACCCTTAAAAAGTACATTTAAGCCAAAATATAAAAAAACAGAATTTGAGATAAAAACATATAAAGATGCTGGAGAGGCATTATTTTTAGGTTGGAAAAACTCGCCTGGGCACTATAAAAACATGATTGACCCAGATTATGAGGTAACGGGTATCGGTTTTAGTTTTGATAGTGATAGTAATTATTTATATTGTGCACAAGTGTTTGCGCTTAAACCGTATTACCCGAGTATTGAATATCAAAGCCCAGCAGATGCATATGGAATTAAACCCTTTAACCAATCAATTTGTAATGTTTTTGAAACGTTAGAGGGGCGAAAGGCTTTAAAAAGTTTTCAATTAACATTAAGTAATGATTCTATTTTTTTAAGAAGTGAAGATTTACAAAGCGTATCTAAATTTTTTAATAATTCAAACGATGGTATTTATTTTGATTTGGTTCAGCGTAAACAGTTTGTTTGCGAAAAAAATAATTTGCTACACGGTTCCCCATTATTCGATGGAAAAATGCTAAAACCAGTATTGTTTAAAGATATATTAAAAAGAAATAAAGCAAAAGATGGGCGAAATTTATACGCTTCTATTTGCGCTACACCTAAACAATTAAAAGACGCTAAAGTTCAGATCAATTATGGGATATTTAAAAATGGTGTAAGTTGCGAATATATTTATCCGATAGAAGTTCCAAACAAAAACTTAGATATTTTAGCACTATATCCTAAGTGGATTTTTAAAGAAGATATAGAAATTAAACCCGATTCTTTTATCGGAGCACTTTCGTTTGCAATGCCATTTGAAAGAAGTGAAACAAAACTTTCCGAAAAAAGAATAAACCAATTAAAAGAAAAATTAGAAATTTATAAACCTTTTATTACGGATTTAAATTTACAAACCTTTAGCTCTATAGAAGGTAATACGCAAATTAATTTTAAACTTCAGCAAGAACGAGCCAATACTATTATTACTATTCTAAATCAATATTCAACATTAAAAGTTGGGTTAAATAAACAAGAGTCTGAAAATTGGGAAGAGTTTTTTACAATGATAGAGAATACGCCAGTTAATTATTTGAAAAAATTACCAAGGGATAAAATAAAAGAAAAACTAAAATCAAAATCTCTATTAGATTCTTTAGATTATTTATTGCGAAAAAATAGAACAGCTCTTTTAACCATTAATTTAAAAGTTAAAATAGATAATAATTCTAATCCATATTTAATTTTAGGGGCATATAAAAAAAGTATTCAAGAGGGCGACTCATTAAAAGCATTTACACAACAAAATAAAATTTTAGATTATATTTCTAAATACCAGTTTAATCGTGCTGATTTACTCCCTATAGAAATTCCTAAAACTAAAAAGTTTTTACCTCACCTCACTAATTATTTGGCAATTGCTGTAAAGGATGACGAGCTTATATATAGTCAAGAAGTGCGAAATATTGCAAAAAGTATTTATGATATTGACACAAATTATTTACCTGTTAAGTTTAATTGTTGTATTATGGCTATTAGGTATTTGCACGAATTCAACGACACAATTTTTCCTATAGGGATATTGGAAAAAAATATGCTCAGCTGTTTCAAATTAAATACATCCGAAGATTCAGTTATTGTTAATCATATGCTATTAAATTATAATATTTTATCCTTGTATAATAATTGGATAACTCATCAATATCAAAAAATAGATAAACATTTATTAGAAGTAAAAAAATATTATCCAGGCGCTCATATAAGCGAACAAGAAGCCATTCAACTAGGATTGCTATTTAATAATTATGCACGTTATGACTGGACTATTGATTTATTACTGCCGTATATAAAAAACAAAACAAAAAATGAAGACATGATGTTTTTATTTGTTCAAACATATGCGTGCTTTAAAAAAGGTATTTTAACTGAGCTGGATTGGGAAAAATATTTAAAAAAAGCAAAAAAGATGAATAAACAACGTTTTTATACTTGGATTGATGAGGTCAACTATCAATTACTAAGGCAAGACTTAATTAAGAAAGAGTTTTGCGAAATAACTTTTTAAAAACAAATTATTCTTGGCTAACCCTTTAAATAAAGTTTAGCACTTTGTTCCAATTGCTTAAACCAGGCCTTACCATATTTACGAATTAAAGGTTCTTTTAAAAATTTGTAAACGGGTACATCTAACTTTTTACCACATTCGCAAGCGGGTTTGCAAACATCCCATTTATCATAGTTTACAGCCTCATAATCTTTAAATTTTTTTATACGTATAGGGTATAAGTGGCAGCTAATAGGTTTTTGCCAATTTATTTTTCCATCCCGGTAAGCTTGGTCTATAGCACATTTAGCAATTTTTTGTTCATCAAAAAAAACAAAAGCACACTCGGCGCCTTGGCTTACAAGTGTGGTGGTATAATCGCCATCAGCATCTATTACATAAGCGCCATTTTTTTCAATAGCCATAATGCCTTTAGCTACCATATAAGGTTTTACATCTTTTAGTACAGCTTTTAATAATGGCAACTCTTCTTTATCCAAAGGGGCTCCACTATCGCCCGCCACACAACATGCGCCTTTGCAAGCATTAAGGTCGCACACAAATTTTTTTTCTAAAATATCTTCGCTTATAAGTGTATGTTCAATTGCTATCATTAGGTTATTAAAGCAATTAATTAATGGCCATATTCTGTGTCATATACGAGCCCATGTATTTTTCTAAAATAGCACGGTAATTGCGCGAGGCTTTAAAGGTGGTAAAAAACTCGTTAAACAATACTTTGTGTGGGCTGCCTTTAGGCACAATAAAACCAAACTCTTCTTTAGATTGATTTAATATTTTTTGCATTTTTAAAAACTTACTAGGGTTAGCCTTTAAGTAAAACCAAAAAGCCAAGGCATCAACATATCCAAAGTTTAAAACATTTCGGGCAATTTCATCTAGTATAGATGTTTCTAAGGATTGATAATTTATTTTTAAATCTTTAATGTACGTTTTTTTAAGTTCTAAAACATACTTGCTAATTGTAGTGTTGGTAATGGTTAAGGCTGTCATGCTACCCAATGTTTTAATTATTTCTTCGGGGGTTTTGGTTTTAATGTCAGGTGCATTACCATTGGTAATACAAAAACTAACATTTTTTAAATAGGCTGCCGTAAAATCTATTTCCTTTGCACGGTCTTGTGTAATAGTTACTGAGCCTAAGCCCATTGTGTTTTTTGTGGCTGTTTTTGTTGTTTTATAAAACAAATCAAAATCAGTAAAGGGTATGTATTTAATGGCAATACTTTGTTTTTTAGTCAACTTTAACCACAAAACATATTCATTTACAATGTCAATTTCTAATCCTTTTATTTGCTCGCCTTCCTTTACACTAAAGGGGATGTGCTCATAATAGTTTATGGCAAGTGTATCGTTTGTTTGTGCAACAAAAAAATTACAACCAATAAAAAATAAAAGTATAGCAAAAGTTTTTCTCACAATTAATATATGAAGGTATTTTAAAAATTAAAGCTTAATGGGTTTAAACTAAAAGGTTATAATCATATAAGTGTTAATAGTAAAACAGCATAAATATATTTTATAGTCATACTTAATGTACATAAAAAAGGTTTCAATTTTTACATTTTTTAATACCTAAAAAATTTGCACATATACCACAAAAGCGGTATATTTGTATTAAATTTAGAATTAATCTAATTAAGTTTATTGATATAAATATCTAAAAAACAAATAGTTATGATAACAGTTAGCGAAAATGCAAAAAATCATGCTTTAGCATTAATTAAAGAAGAAAACCGACCAGAAGGTTCGTTTATTAGAGTTGGTGTTGAGGGTGGAGGTTGTTCGGGTTTATCTTACAAATTAGAATTTGACGACATAAAAAAAGAAGGCGACCAAGAGTTTGAAGACAAAGGCATTAAAATTATGGTGGATAAAAAAAGTTTTTTATACTTAGTTGGCACCGAGTTAGAGTACACTGGCGGATTAAACGGAAAAGGTTTTGTGTTTAATAATCCCAATGCTAATCGTACTTGTGGCTGCGGTGAAAGCTTTTCGGTATAATAAAGTTTGAAAGTTGATAAAGTTGGAAGGTTATGAAAGTTTCATAATTCAACTTTTAAACTTTCTAAACTTTTAAACTAAATAAAAAATGGCAAACGAATTATTACAAGAACATATAAGTAAAGAGTACGAATGGGGTTTTATTACCAACATTGATACAGAAACCTTTGCACCAGGCTTAAACGAAAACGTAATTCGTGCACTAAGTAAAAAGAAAAACGAGCCCGAGTGGATGCTCGAAAATCGCTTAAAGGCCTTTAAAATATGGCAAAATATGCCCGAACCTACAAATTGGGCACAAATTACATATCCAAAAATAGATTTTCAAAATATTTCATATTACTCTGCCCCAAAACAAAAATTAGAATTAGCAAGCTTAGATGAGGTTGACCCCGAGCTTTTAAAAACTTTTGCAAAATTAGGTATTAGTTTAGAAGAGCAAAAACGTTTAAGTGGTGTAAAATCCAACATCGCTGTTGATGCCGTGTTTGATAGTGTTTCGGTAAAAACAACGTTTAGAGAAACTCTTGCCGAAAAAGGAATTATTTTTTGTTCGTTTAGCGAGGCCGTGCAAGATTATCCCGATTTAATTAAAAAATATATGGGAATGGTTGTGCCGCCAACCGATAATTATTATGCGGCTTTAAATGCAGCAGTTTTTAGCGATGGTTCGTTTTGTTACATACCAAAAGGTGTGCGTTGCCCTATGGAATTATCAACTTATTTTCGTATTAATGCCAGTGGTACTGGGCAGTTTGAAAGAACATTAATTGTAGCAGACGAAGACTCGTACGTTTCATATCTTGAAGGATGTACGGCACCGCAACGTGACGAAAATCAATTGCACGCTGCTGTTGTTGAAATTATTGCACACAAAAATGCAGAAGTAAAATATAGTACCGTGCAAAACTGGTATCCTGGCGATAAAAATGGTAAGGGTGGAATTTTTAATTTTGTTACAAAACGCGGTATTTGTTTAGAAGATAACTCTAAAATTAGTTGGACACAAGTTGAAACAGGCTCTGCTATTACTTGGAAGTATCCATCTGTAATTTTAAAAGGTAACAATAGTGTGGGCGAATTTTATTCAGTGGCTGTTACAAATAATATGCAAGAGGCAGATACCGGAACAAAAATGATTCATATTGGTAAAAATACACGTTCAACAATTATATCAAAAGGAATTTCGGCAGGCTTTAGTAATAACAGTTACCGGGGCTTGGTGCAAATACGAAAAGGCGCAACTAATTCACGTAATTTTTCGCAATGCGATAGTTTGTTAATGGGCGATAAATGTGGTGCACATACCTTTCCGTATATTGAAATTAAAGATAAAAGTGCGGTAGTGGAACACGAAGCCACAACAAGTAAAATTGGTGAAGACCAACTTTTTTATTGCAAATCGCGGGGCTTAGATACCGAAAAAGCAGTTGGATTAATTGTAAACGGATATTGTAAAGAAGTATTAAATAAATTACCAATGGAATTTGCTGTGGAAGCACAAAAGTTACTTGCCATTTCATTAGAAGGAAGTGTTGGATAACGAGTTTATAAGTTACGAAAGTTCAAAGGTTACAATAGTTCTTTACACTCAATTTAGAACATTTAAACACAGAGCTTTCTAAACCTTCTAAACTAAAAACTTTTTAACTTAAAAAAATATGATCAGTATAAAAAACCTACACGCATCAGTTGACGGAAAAGAAATTTTACGCGGCATTAATTTAGAAGTAAAAGCGGGAGAAATTCACGCAATAATGGGGCCAAATGGTTCAGGGAAATCAACCTTATCAAATGTTTTAGCTGGTAAGGCAGATTACGAAGTAACCGAAGGCGAAGTTATATTTAACGGTAAAAACTTGTTGGAAATGGAACCCGAAGTTCGTGCACGAGAAGGCGTGTTTTTAGCGTTTCAGTATCCTGTAGAAATTCCAGGAGTAAGTAACGTTAATTTTTTAAAAACCGCTTTAAACGAAAAACGTGCGCACGAAGGTTTAGAACCCATGGAAGCAAAAGACTTTTTAGCATTATTAAAAGAAAAACAAAAACTAGTAGAGTTAGATACCAAGCTTACTAATCGCAGTGTAAATGAAGGTTTTAGTGGAGGTGAAAAAAAACGAAACGAAATTTTTCAAATGGCAATGCTAAACCCAAAACTAGCAATATTAGATGAAACCGATTCTGGTTTAGATATTGATGCCTTAAGAATTGTAGCCAGTGGTGTTAACAAATTAAAAACAAAAGATAACGCCTATATTGTTATTACGCACTATCAGCGTTTGTTAGATCATATTGTGCCCGATTTTGTGCATATTTTATATAACGGTAAAATTGTAAAAAGTGGCACTAAAGAGTTGGCGCTTGAACTGGAAGCAAAAGGTTATGATGAAATAAAAAATGAGTTTAAAAGTTTAGAAAGTTAAAAGTTTAGAAAGCTACACAAACATGGCTAAGATTGAAAAATTCGAAGATATTATTGCATGGCAAAAAGCTTTAGAGCTTTCTGATTTGGTTTATGCCCATACTAATAATTCTTTTTTTTCTAAAGATTATGGATTAAAAGATCAAATAAGAAGAGCGTCTGTTTCTGTAATTTCAAATATTGCCGAAGGTTTTGAGAGAGAAAGCAATAATCAGTTTGTATATTTTCTAACTATTGCTAAGGCTTCTGCAGGTGAATTAAGGGCACAATTATATGTAGCAAAAAATCAAAAATACATTTCTGATGAAGAATTTAAAATAATTTTAAATAAAGTTTTAGAGGTTAGTAAAACCATAAGTGGATTTATATCCTATTTAAGGAGTATTAAAAACATAGAACTTTCTAAACTTTCCAAACCTTCTAAACTTTAAAACTAAATGGTCATAGAAAAATCACATACCGCACAATTTATAATTGATAAAATTTCAGAAAGCGCCCAAAAGGTTAATTTTATTAATGATACAGCGCTTACAAAAGCATTATTATATTTAGAAAATAAAGGTATTCCCACTAGCAAACACGAAGATTACAAATACTGTAATTTGGATGCTGTTTTTAAAAAAGAATTTAAAACCTTAACTCAACAATTAAATAATGTTACTTCTGTAAACGAATTTAAGCTAGCCGATACCTTAACTTTAGTTGTGGTTAACGGAAATTACTCCGAAGCTTTAAGCGATAAAATAATTTTAAAAGGATTACACATTAATGCATTTACAAATTTAGACCAAAACGGAAAAACTATTTTAGCATCACAAGCCAATGTTGAGAATGATGCTTTTATTGCTTTAAATACGGCATTCAGTGGACAAGGCTTTCATTTAAAAGTAGAAAAAAATATACAACTTCAAATTCCTATTCATATTTTATACGTTTCTTCATCAGAAGAACAAGCTTTAACAAACCCAAGAAACATAATTGAAGTTTGTGAAAACGCTGAAGCAACAATTATTGAGCATCAAGTAAAAATTGGCAAAGGAAAAACCTTTACAAATTTTTTAAGCGAAAAGTTGGTAAAAGATAATGCTAAATTAAATTCTTATACAATACAAGATGAAGATGAAAACGGTTACTCTGTAAATACTAATCAAGTAAAAATTAATGGTAACTCAACATACGATAATACAACCGTTATTTTAAGTGGTCAGCTAGTTAGAAACAATCATAACATTGTGATTAGCGGAGAAAATGCTGCTGCTCATTTAAACGGATTATTTGTAACAAGCGGTTCGCAATTGGTAGATAATCATACGTTAATGGATCATCAAGTACCAAATTGCCAAAGCAACGAATTGTATAAAGGAATTATTAACGATAAAAGCACAGGCGTTTTTAATGGTAAAATTTTTGTAAGACGAGATGCCCAAAAAACTAACGCCTACCAAAGTAGTAAAAATATATTATTAAGCGATGATGCAATAATAAATACAAAACCCGAATTAGAAATTTATGCTGATGATGTAAAATGTTCGCATGGCACATCTACAGGTAAAATTGACGATGCGGCTATGTTTTATTTAAATGCCAGAGGTATTGGAAAAGAAACCGCAAAACGCATTTTATTAAATGCTTTTGCAAAAGAAGTGATTGATAAAATTGAAATTGAATCGTTAAAACTACTTATTGAAAAAAAATTAGGATTTAATTAATGCAATTAAAAGAGTTAAAATATATTGAATTAAATACTGATTTAATTAGGAAAGATTTTCCTATTTTAAACAGGCAAATAAACAATTACCCATTAATTTATTTTGATAACGGGGCCACTTCTCAAAAACCTATTCAGGTAATTGAGGCGATAGGCAATTACTATTCAAATACAAATTCAAACATTCATCGTGGTGTGCACACTCTTAGTAGGGAGGCAACAGAGGCTTTTGAGCACGCCAGAAAAACAATTGCTAATTACTTTAATATAAAAAACAGTCAGCAATTAATTTTTACATCGGGCACTACCGATTCGTTAAATATTATTTGTAATGGTTTAGCAAAATCAATTTTAAAACCAGGCGATGAAATTATTCTTTCATCTTACGAACATCATTCAAATATTTTGCCTTGGCAATTATGGGCTCAAGAAAATAATGGACAGCTAAAAATCATCCCCCTTAATAATGATGAGAGTTTAGATATAAATGCTCTTGAAAATTTAATTTCAGAAAAAACAAAAATAATTTCAATTGCTCACGTTTCAAATACTTTAGGTTTAATTACTGATTTAGAAAAAGTAAAAGCTATTGCAAAAAAACATAATTTAATTTTGATAGTTGATGGAGCTCAATCTGCACCGCACATGGCCGTTGATCTTGAAAAATCAGACATCGATTTTTTTGTTTGCAGCGCACATAAAATATATGGCCCAACCGGAACAGGTATTTTATATATGGCCGAAAAATGGTTAAAAAACTTACCAATTAGTAAACCCGGTGGCGGAACAATAAAAACCGTAAGCTTTGAAAAAACAGAATATGCCGAAGGCGCGCTAAGATTTGAACCTGGCACGCCTAATATTGAAGGAGCTATAGGGTTTGCCGCTGCCATTGATTACTTAAATCAATTTGGTATGGAAGCGATTCATAAGCACGAATCAGAATTGGTTAATTATGCGCAAACTAAATTATCTGAAATAGATGAAGTAATTTTGTATGGCAAAAGTTTAAATAAAGCAGGTGTAATTTCTTTCAATATAAAAAATCATCATCCCTTTGATGTGGGTACTTTGCTCGATAAATATGGCATTGCTGTTCGTACTGGGCATCACTGTACTCAGCCCTTAATGAGTCTATTGGGCATTCAAGGCACGGTCAGAATTTCGTTTGCTATCTATAATACAAAACAAGAAATAGATTTTTTTATTGAAAAGCTAAAGAAAGTAATAATAATGCTTAATTAAAATCATGTTACGCTGAGCAAAGTCGAAGCACATTTAGCAAAAGTAGAAAATGACCATAAAAGAAATAGAACAAGAAATAATTGAAGAATTTGAAATTTTTGGTGATGACTGGGAAGGCAAGTACGAGCATTTAATTGATTTGGGAAAAAGTTTACCACCAATAAAAGAAGAATTTAAAACAGAAGAAAATATTATAAAAGGTTGTCAGAGTAGAGTTTGGTTGCATTCAGAAAAAGAAGAAAACAATATTATTTTTACTGCCCAAGCAGATGCAATTATTACAAAAGGCATGGTAGCTTTAATGATTAGAGTTTTAAATAAACAAACATCGCAAAATATTATAGATGCAAAATTAGAATTTATAGATAAAATAGGATTAAAAGAGCACTTGTCTCCTACTCGCGCCAACGGTTTAGTGAGTATGATAAACAGAATGAAATTAGATGCAATAACATTAAACAAATAAAAATGCCCGCAATAATAATTACAAAAAACACCGAATTAATGCAGCGAGTAATTGACGAAATTAAAACCTGTTTCGACCCCGAAATACCTGTTGATATTTGGGAATTAGGTTTAATTTACGAATTAGATTTAAACGAGACCAACGACTTAAAAGTTGTAATGACACTCACTTCGCCCAATTGCCCAGTAGCCGAAAGTTTACCAGCAGATATAAAAAGTAAATTACAATTAGTACCCAACATAACATCGGTAGATTTAAAATTAACTTTTGAACCCCCCTGGGAAAAAGAAATGATGAGCGAAGTAGCGCAATTAGAACTTGGATTTATGTAAAAAAAACGGTAATGCTGAGCGTAGTCGAAGCATTTTATATTTTATTAAATGGAAAACGAAATAGCAAATAAAGTATCAACCAGCGGCATCATTACCATTGATCTTGAAGAATTTTACATTCATGGCGAAAGGGTGTTATTTGATATAAAACCTTTATTATTTCAAGAATTAATTTTAAAAGAAAAAGATTTTAGAGAATTTATAAAAACAAATGATTGGAGTAGTTATAAAAACAAAATAGTTGCCCTTACTTGTACTGCTGATGCCGTTGTGCCAACATGGGCTTATATGTTGTTAACATTAGCATTAGAACCCTTTGCTAAAAAAATTATTTTTGGAAACCTACAAGAATTAGAAACTATTTTATTTGCCGAAAAATTAGCTTTATTAAATACCGCCATTTATAAAGATGCCCGTGTAGTTATAAAAGGTTGTGGTAAAATTAATATTTCAAAAAACGCCTACGTTCAATTAACAGCCATTTTAAAACCAATTGCAAAAAGCATTATGTATGGCGAACCTTGCAGCACAGTGCCTTTATACAAAGCCCCAAAACAAAATATTAGTTAGTAACATACTGTTTTGTTTTTTTTAAAATTAAAACAGATAGTATACAACCAAAACTATTTGCAGTAAAATCTAACCAATCGGCACTGCGGTTACTAAAGCATTTGGCTTGCATAATTTCTAACAAACCGCCATACAAAATACAAAGCAAAAAATAAACAAAAAATAGTGTTTTAGGTTGCTTGTATTTTATTCCAACCACAAAAAACAAACTGCACAATACAAAAAAAAGTGAGGCGTGTACAAATTTATCAAAACTTAATAATTCTAACCAATTAGCACTTGGTATATATTGCCCTGGTGTAGCGCACAAAATAAAAATTAATAGCGCCCACAAAGCGCTTAGTACAATACAATATTTTAATATAATTTTTTTCAAAAAAATTAGGCTTTAAAAGATATTGGCAAATTAAAATAACATTTTACCCTTCTACCATTTAATTTAGCTGGCTTCCATTTTGGCATAATAACAACAACTCTTTGGGCTTCATTATTACAAACTTCACAATTTGAAATGCCTTTCAACACAGTAATATCTTGGATGCTTCCATCCTCAAAAACAGCAAATTTTAAAAACACTTTTCCATTCATATCCGAATTAAATTTTTTAGGTAATTTCAAATTTTTTGTAATAAATTCCTGTATTCCACTTAATCCACCAACAAACACCGCAGCTTCTTCTTTTATTATATTTGAAGCATGAATCGAATCAAATCGTTTAATGCTATCAATAACAGTTTTTGAATAAAATTGGGATAGTATTTTTTGCGTTTTTATTAGTCTCAAAGAAGTATCATTACATAAAAAGGAAATTGTTTTTTCTTTAGTATTATATGTATTAGATGTGGAGCTGACAGTTTTTTCTACGGTATCTATTTTCCCGCATGCTTTTAAAAATAAATTTACGGCGTCAGAATATTCGTAAAAGCAAGCGTATGCTAAATCGCTACAATAGCCTTTTTTATCTGCCATTTTACCCCTGCATTTTGCTCTAAAAAAATAATTTTCACCATTAGGATATTCTGAAATTAACAACGTAAATAATGAATCCGCTTTCTTGTATTCATCCTTAAAAAAAGAATTTAAAGCGGAAGACTGGCAAAACAAATCGTTATTTGTTATTAGAAATAAAAAAATTATACTCTTGATATGTTTTTTTAACATCATTTTACTAAAATAAAAAATCCCTCGTTAAAATAACGAGGGATTTATAAGCCTTTAATTTATTAATTAAGCCCCAATTAATTTTTTGTAGTCATCAACATTTAATAAGTCGCTTACCTCTTCTGGCTTGGTAATTTTTATTTTTATCATCCAGCCTGCACCATAAGCATCGGTATTTACGCTTTCGGGGGCACTATCAATACTTTTATTCATCTCTAAAACCTCGCCAGTTAGTGGCATAAATAAATCACTTACAGTTTTTACGGCCTCAACGGTACCAAAAATAGCTTCCCTATCTACTGTTTCGCCAATGGTGTTTACATCCACATAAACAATATCGCCTAATTCGCGTTGAGCAAAATCAGTAATACCAATGGTTGCAATATCACCTTCTATTTTAACCCACTCGTGGTCTTTGGTGTATTTTAAATCTGCCGGAAAATTCATAGTTTTATTTTTTAAGATTACAAATGTAATTGTTTTTTTAAATATTAATAATTTTGTAGCTAAACTTTGGCATTTCAAATAAAACCTTAAATTTGAAGCAATTATTTTAGGTTTAAGTTTATGAATATACACGAATATCAAGGAAAAAGCATTTTAAAAAGTTTTGGCGTTACCATACAAGAAGGTATTGTAGCCGATACTGCTGAACAAGCCGTAGAAGCAGCTAAAAAATTAAAAGCCGATTATAATAGCGATTGGGTAGTTATAAAAGCTCAAATACACGCTGGTGGCCGTGGTAAAGGTGGCGGCGTTAAGCTAGCAAAAAATTTAGAGGAGGTTAAAGAAAAAGCATCGGCCATAATTGGTATGCAATTAATAACCCCACAAACAAGTGCCGAAGGTAAATTAGTTAGTAAAGTATTGGTAGCACAAGATGTGTATTACCCTGGTGCTACGCCTACTAAAGAGTTTTACATGAGTGTATTATTGGATAGAAGCAAAGGTAGAAATACCATAATATATAGTACCGAAGGTGGAATGGATATTGAGCACGTTGCCGAAACCACCCCCGATAAAATTTGGAAAGAAGAAATTGATCCTCGCGTAGGTTTACAAGCCTTTCAGGCACGTAAAATAGCGTTTAACTTAGGTTTAAGCGGTAACGCGTTTAAAGAAATGACAAAATTTGTAACCTGTCTTTATAAAGCTTACGAAAGTATTGATGCCAGTTTATTTGAAATTAATCCAGTACTAAAAACCAGTGATGATAAAATTATAGCCGTTGATAGTAAAGTAAGTTTTGATGATAATGCCCTATTTCGCCATAAAGATTACGAAGCCATGCGCGACGTAACCGAAGAAAACCCTATTGACGTAGAAGCGCGAGAAGCCGAATTAAATTATGTGCAGTTAGACGGTAACGTGGGTTGTATGGTAAATGGCGCAGGTTTAGCAATGGCCACTATGGATATTATTAAACTGAGTGGTGGCGAACCGGCAAACTTTTTAGATGTGGGTGGAACAGCTAATGCCGAGCGTGTTGAAAAAGCATTTCGTATTATTTTAAAAGATAAAAATGTAAAAGCCATTTTAGTTAATATTTTTGGCGGTATTGTGCGTTGCGACCGTGTAGCACAAGGCGTTGTAGATGCCTACAAAAATATGGGGAATATTACAGTGCCTATTATTGTGCGCTTACAAGGTACAAATGCAGATATTGCAAAAAAATTAATAGATGATAGTGGCTTAAAAGTGTTTTCAGCTACCGAATTTCATGAGGCAGCTACATTAGTAAACAAATTAATAAAAGGTAATTAAAAAATTTATATATTTAAACAATGAAAAATATGAAAAAATTAAGTTTGCTTTTTTTATCTAGCCTAACAGCATTAACTTTAACTAGTTGTGGTGGAGATGGAAAAACGGAAGATCTAGAGGCTACCGATTCTACAAAAACAGAAGAGCCTAAAACAAATCCTGTTTCCGAAACATTTTTCCAAGTGCCTTCACCTGGCGAAATGCTAACTTTTATTAAAATGGTAGGTGGTGCTAAAAACAAAGAAACTAGTTTTTTAAACCCAGCCAGTAATAACAAAAATTATACCGATGCAAAATCAAAAGCCTTAAATTTTGGTATTTATAGCTGCGATTTAAGCTATTGCAGCATTTTTGAAATTGGCTCAGAAGCATTAAAATATTTTGGTACCGTAAAAACTATGGGCGATCAAATTGGCGTTTCAACAGCTATTAGCCCCGAAGTTTTAAAACGATTACAAAATAACTTAGGCTCATCCGATTCTTTAGCCGTAATTACAGATGATGTTTATTTCTCGTCGTTTGAAGCTTTAGAAGATGGTAAACAAGGCCCAACTTTAGCATTAGTAGTAGCTGGCGGCTGGATTGAAAGTATATTTATTGCAACTAAATTAGCAAAATACCAAGCGGGTAGCCCTGTAATTGAGCGTTTAGCGGATCAAAAATATACGTTAGAAAACTTAATAGAATTTTTAAAGAAACACGAAGCAGATGCAAATGTGGCTGCTATAAAAGCAGATTTTGACGGCTTATTAGCCGAGTTTAATAAAATTACCGAAAAAGACGCTGAAGCCGCAAAAACAAAAGATGCTGGTAAAGCTTCAATGCTTGGCGGAGGTAAACAATTAGTTATAACCGAAGATGTTTATAAAGCAATTGCCGAAAAAATTAAAACTATTCGTAATTCTTATACATTAACTAAATAAAATTTAAGGCTATGAAGTATATACTATCCATTTTAATAACCGTATTAATAAATACCTCAGTTTTTTCACAAGCTGGTGTTTGCGGTAAATTTCACACAAAATATTGTATTTTAGAAAAAGAAAAAGGTGCCAAATGGCAGTACAATGCCCAAAGTAAAAGCGGCTTATTTAACCAAGGTATGGTTAGTAAATTACGTTGCGTAATATACAAAGGTATGGATTACCGTGTGTCTGTATGTTGCGAAACAGTTTTAGGCGATAAAGTAAGTTATAAAATTTACGACGCACGTACTAACGAATTATTATTTGATAACGGTACTGCCGAAGACACTCAAATTTTTGAATTTCAAAGTATAAGCACACGCCAATTAGTAATTGAAGTAGTAGTTCCACAAGGCGCTACCGAAAAAGATAAACACAAATCAACCGATGCAGCTTGCGTGGGCTTGTTAATTGAACATAAGGTTACAGATAAACAAGGGTTTTCACAGTACTAGTAGTTAAAAAAAATAGTTAAAAGGTTGTCAAAAAAAATAATTGACAACCTTTTTTATTTTATTAAAGCGCATAAAATGAAAAATATAATTTTAATAGTTATTGTTTTATCTTCTGTTTGTACAGTAGCTCAAAATAATTTAGATTATAAAATTTTAAAATCTATAAATGCAAGCGAAATCCCCTTATGGGATAAAACAATGAAGGGCGTTTCGTTTTCGGTTTACCCAGTAATGCCAATAAGTGTGGTGGGTATTTTTTGCCAAGGTTATTTTAATAAAGATGATGTAATGATGCGAAACGGCTATAAAAGCGCCATTACTATTGGCTTGGCATTGGCTACCACCACTGGGTTAAAATATGCGTTTAATCGCCCGCGCCCTTTTGTTCAATATCCAAACGATATTATTCAACGCGATAAAGTTGGACCTTATTCTTTTCCAAGTGGGCATACTACTGCGGCATTTGCTACTGCAACGGCCGTTAGCTTAAGTTATAAAAAATGGTACGTTACCTTACCATCTTATGCGTATGCAAGTTTTGTGGGTTATTCGCGTATGCGTTTAGGCGTTCATTATCCCAGCGATGTGTTAGGGGGTATGGTAATTGGTATTGGCGCAGGTTTATTAACCTGGCAAATAGATAAATGGATTAATGGTAAGTAAACCTAAGCTTTATCTTCCACTCTACCATTTTCAAACAACAAGGTGCGGCTTTTAAATTTATTATACACTAGCATATCGTGGGTGGCAAATAAAACAGCTCTACCACTTTCGCTTATTTGTTTAAATAGTTTTAAAATCTCTTCGCTGGTTTCGGGGTCTAAATTACCTGTAGGTTCATCAGCTAAAATCAAATCAGGTTCGTTTACTAAAGCACGGGCAATGCTTACGCGTTGTTGTTCGCCACCGCTTAATTCGTGTGGTTTTTTAGCTTCCTTACCTTCTAAATTTACTTTTTGTAATACCTCGGTAATTCGGGTTTTTATTTTAGGCTCATCTTTCCAGCCAGTAGCTTTCATTACAAATTTTAAATTTTCGTAAATACTTCTATCACTTAGTAATTGAAAATCCTGAAACACAATGCCTAACTTTCGGCGCAAAAATGGTATTTCGCTAGGTTTTAAATTTAATAAATTAAAACCGCACACATTTGCAGTGCCATTTGTTAAGGCTAAATCGCCATAAATGGTTTTTAAAAAACTACTTTTTCCGCTGCCTGTTTTGCCTAATAAATAAATAAACTCGCCCTGCTTTACTTCAATACTAAGGTTTCCCACCACGGGGCGCTCGTCTTGAAAAATAGTTACACCATTAAATTTAATTAGGCTTTGCATAATTTATACTAAAATATAAATGTAATACTTTGTAACTTTTTTAATACTTTGTACTTATACCAATATCAACACAAGCGAGTTAATAACTGCATGGGCAAATAAACAAACGGTAAACTAAAGCACACTAAATTTATTGAGATAAAATTTACCTTAAATTAAATTAATGTTTCGTCATATAAAGTTAAGCGTATTGCTTTTTGTTTGCTTGTTTGCTTTAATAAGTAAAGCACAAAAAACAGCTATATATTTAGATAAAGATTTGCTTTATAAACAAGGTATAGAGTTATTTGACAAAAAACAATACAGCCTTGCTCAAAAAAGTTTTGCAGATTATATAGCCATAACTACCGTTACTATTTTAAAAGCAGATGCCGAGTATTACTCAGCAGCTTGCGCCATTGAGTTGTTTAATAAAGATGGGGAATGGCAAATGAAACAATTTATTTTTAAATACCCCGAAAGTACAAAGCTAAATAGCGCTAATTTTTATTTAGGAAAAAATAATTTTCGTAAAAAAAAATATAACGAAACCATTGAATACTTTGATAAAGTAGATAGTTATAAATTAGATAAAGAACAATTAGCCGAACTGTATTTTAAACGTGGATACAGTTACATAGAGGTTGGTAACGATGCAAAAGCAAAAATTGATTTATACGAAATTAAAGATACAGACAATAAATACGCCTTTCCGGCAAATTATTATTACTCGCACTTAGCTTACAAAGAAAAAAACTATGTAACCGCTTTGGCAGGGTTTAATCGCTTGGTAGGTAGCGAAACCTTTGGTAGCGTGGTGCCGTATTATATTACGCAAATATATTTTATACAAGGCAAATACGATAAGGTAGTGGTTGAGGCGCCAAAATTATTAGACGATAGCATTAATGTACAAAAAAGTGGCGAAATAAATAGAATGATTGGCGAAAGCTATTTTAATTTAAAAGATTATACCAACGCATTAACGTATTTAAAAAAAACAGAACTAGCCTCAGGCCTTAATCCACAAGGCAGTTACGCACTAGGCTACTGCTATTATAAAATAAACGATTGTGCTAATGCCATTACTAATTTTGAAAAAGCGGTAGACGGAAAAGATTCCTTAGCGCAAAATGCTTGGTACCACATGGCCGACTGCCATTTAAAATTAAACGAAAAAATAAAAGCAAAAAATGCATATTATAGTGCCTATCAATTAAATTTTGATAAAAAAACTACCGAAGATGCGCTATTTAGTTTTGCTAAATTAAGTTACGAGCTAGATTTTAGCCCTTATAACGAAGCGGTAAAAGCGTTTCAAAAATATTTAAAAGAGTATCCGCAATCTGTTAAAAAAGATGAGTGTTACAACTATTTAATTAACGTTTACTCTACTACAAAAAATTACGAGCAAGCCATAAAAAGTATGGAGAGTTTAGAAAGCATAGACCCAATTTTAAAAGTTACCTATCAAAAATTAATTTATTTTAAAGGGGTTGAGTATTTTAATAATAGCGAGTTAGATAATGCCGAAAAACAATTTAAAAAATCACAACAACAAAACTCCGATTTAAATTTAAATGCGCTTAATCAATATTGGTTAGCCGAAATTTCGTATATCCGTAAAGATTATTCAACCGCTATTGAAAAATGGAAAACCTTTCAAACTCTTAATGGCGCCGTGCAATTAAAAGAATACGATTTAAGTAATTACGCCATTGGTTATGCTTATTTTCAGCGGAAAGAAGAGAAAGATTACACCGAAGCAAATGTTTCGTTTCGTAAATTTTTATTAACCAAAAATAAATACGACGACACTAAAATTACCGATGCCACCATTCGCATTGCCGATTGTTATTTTATGAATCGCGATTTTTTACAAGGCTCTGATTATTATGAAACGGCTATTGCCTTAAATAAATTAGATGTTGATTATTGCCTTTTTCAAAAAGCCTTATGCGATGGATTAAATAAAAATTATAAAGAAAAAATTTTAGAATTAAAAAAAATAGAAACACGATACCCTGCTTCTAATTATTTAAGCGCATCGTTAAATCAAATAGCCGATACCTATTTAAAAAATTTAAAAGACGAAGAAAATGCAATTTTATATTATAATA
>JAYTRS010000121.1:0-6437 GCA_043746065.1 Bacteroidota bacterium
GTTTAAGTATGGTATAATAGGTTTTGTTTTTTTGTTTTAGGTTTTCTAAAGCTATTAATTTTAAGTTTTTTTCGGTGTTATTTTCTTCAAAAATTATGGGGGCATCCGTTTCTATGAGTTGTTTTTCGGTTTCAATTTCGGGATTAGATTTTGATGTAAAAACATCGTCTTCTAATACTAAGTTATTATAACTCCAAATGGCATCAAACTCGCCTACCTTTTGCCCTACAACGTTTTGTTTGGGTAATAAATACGTAATAAAAATAGCACTAAGTAAAACAATACAAAGTTTTAAAATTAAATTATGTTTGGCGCGTATATAGGCTAAAATATTCAAAAAAGTATTACAAAGTAACGCTTAATTAAATGTAATGGGCTTGGTAATAATTTGGGTTTTAAACAATTGGGTTTTAATACCGCTATGTAAAAGGTATTATTGCCCTTCTACTAAATTTTTAATTTGAATTAAAATGGGGTTCCAACCCTCGCCGTTATTATAAGCTTCATTATATCTTCTATCGCCTTCTGCTACTTTTGAGTAATCGCCTTGGGTAACGGTTAATAATGTTTTATCATTATCGTTTACCAATTGGTAGGTTACGGTTAAATAATTTTCGGGTATATCGGCAATGGCCGAATTTGGGTCAATTACTGTGTACGCTAAATAGGTGTTGGGTTCAATGGCTACAATGTTTCCTTTTACGGCTACAAAATCTTTTCCTTCGTATAGCATTTGCCAAAGTAAGGGGCTGCCAACTTTCCAATCGCTTATTGTTTCACAACCAAACATGTATATTTTTGTATGTTGCGGGTTTACTAATGCATCCCAAACTTTTGCAGCTGGTGCGTTTATGGTAATGGTGTTTTTTATAATTAATTCGCTCATGTTTATTTATTTTTTAGCATCAAAAAGTTCAACTAATTTATTTACCACAAAATCAATTTCGGCTTTTGTATTGTACTTGCTAAAGCTAAACCGTACCGATGGTTTTTCCATATCAATACCTAAACCTCGCAATACGTGGCTACCTTGGTTACTACCACTACTGCAAGCGCTTCCGCCACTGGCTGCAATACCTGCAATATCTAAATTAAACAATAACATTTCGGCATCGGGGTGATGTGGAAACCTGCAATTTAAAACCGTGTAAAGCGATTTTTCAAAACTGGTTTCGCCATTAAATTCTATACCACTTATTTTTTGTTCTAATTGGGCTTTCATATACTCTTTTAAGCCTGTAATGTGTTTTTGGTGGATGTCCATCTCATCGTAACACATTTGTAAAGCTTTTGCTAAGCCTACAATACCATACACATTTTCGGTACCGCCACGCATATTACGCTCTTGTGCGCCACCGTGTATAAAGGGTGTAATTTTATGTTGATGATTAATGTACAAAAAACCTACGCCTTTTGGCCCATGAAATTTATGTGCGGCACAGGTTATAAAGTGTACGTTTAATTGTTGCAAATCCATAGGGTAATGCCCCATAGTTTGCACGGTATCGCTATGAAACAGGGCGTTGTAGGTTTTGCAAAGTTCGCCTACTTGTTTTATGGGTAATAAGGTTCCAATTTCGTTATTGGCATGCATTAAACTTACTAATGAGCGGGGGTTGTTTTTTAAAAGTTCTTCTAAATGCACTAAATCAACGTTACCGTTGCTATCAATATTTACCCAACTGGCTTTTATTTTACCTTCTTTTTCTAACACATTTATAGTATGTTCTACCGCATGATGCTCAATTTTGCTCGAAATTATGTGTGTAATACCAAAGGTGCTAACCGATTGGCAAATGGCCATATTATCAGCTTCGGTACCACCAGATGTAAAAAATACTTCGGCAGGGCTAACGTTTAGTAATTTAGATACTGTTTTACGAGCATTTTCAATATTAGCACGCGATTTACGCCCAAAGGCATGAATAGAAGAGGGGTTGCCAAAATCTTCTAACATTACGGGCATCATGGCTTTAAGCACTTCTTCGTCTAATTTTGTAGTAGCAGCGTTATCTAAATAAACCTTCATGTTTTTAATGTGTTAAATAAGGGTGTAAATTTAAACAAATTACGGTCTAAAACCATTAAGCCAGTTTATGGCTTGTTGTTTATCGTCAAAAAACTTGGTAGGAGTGTGTGGACGGCTAAATTTTGTGTACACGTTACCTAAAATTTTATGAATAGTTAATTTACTATATAACGCTAAGGCGTGCGCTTGGCTATAATACTGTTTAGAAGCACCTGCTTGCCTGGCATCTAAGCTTAATTCAAAATCGCTTTCGGCTTCCATTAATACATAAAATTTAGTATTTGGTAAATAATTGGCCGATAGTTGTTGCGATTGCCATACATCTTTAGCTTTTAGCACACAATTTTTTTTTACGGTAAATTCAATAAACGCGTTTGGGTGCACGGTCATATAAAAAACATCGGTTTCAAATTTTTGCATAGCTTAAAAGTAATTGTTTTGTACCAATTAGCAAAAGTATTTTTAATGGCTTTAAACGGTAGTTTAGTATAATGCCTGGCATTTTTGTATTGCGGGATGATATGTTAAAACCATAAAGTTAAAAAATATCTTTGTTTGAGTGATGGGGGTGATGAGGACAAGAGGGAGGTGGGTGCTTTTTAGGTTAAGGTTTACAAAATTACAGGGTGTTTTAACGATTTTTTGCTTTGACTTAGCTGTACAACCATTGGCGTTTACTTAGTTATCATTTTTGAATGTTATATTTTGTAAGTGATTGTTTTTTATATAGTTATTTATTAAAATGATTAATGGCATCTTAATTATAAAGACGATGCTAAGGGCTATATTAGTGTTGCTAAGAGCAATTTTATGCTTTAACTACGCTCAGCTACCAATTCTAAGAGTAGTTTTATAGTTACGCTTACCACTTTTATAAATGCTAAGGGCTAAACCATTAATGCTATTAACAGTTTTGTTAAGGCTAAGGGCTTATTTGTTAAAGCTACCGCCTGTGTTATAGTAGCGCTTAACTGTTTTATTAAAGCAGAAGCCAGTTTTATGCTACGACTACGCTCAGCAACCGATGCTAAGGACTTTATTATAAAAGCGGAAGGCTGTTTTATACTGTGACTAGCCTGAGCAATAGATGTAGTTAGTTGTTTTATGTAAGGAATTTTAATAATTTATTAATGTGCGTTAAAAACGCAGAGTTAAAATATCGTCGTTACCGCTATCGCTCAAACGAGGACAAGGGGATACTGAACCGTACCCTCGCCAAACCGCTGTTAGCGGGATGTATTTTTAGTTTTCTGTCCATTCGTCAACCCATTTACTCCAAAATTCAATTTCTCTTTTTGGTTTGTCTAGCAATTCAAATTCACTTGTCAGTTCAAGACTAAATTCGTTTGCGAAATATGTCGCCAAGTTGTAACCATAAAAGATAATGTCCATTTGATGAACTGAAAATACAGGATTATCTTCTTCACTTGGTCGGCTTGGGATGTAGCAATGGGAATAGATTGGAATTAGTTTAGGAAAGGTCAAATATTTTTCTTTTACAATTCTTACCTTCTCTTTGTATGATGTTGGTTTATCTCCCCAACTATTTATCCAAAATTCATTCGATTCCAGATCAAACAACATCCCATCTAATGGCCAACCAAGTCGGTTAATAATTTTGTCTGCCTCGTCCTTTGATTTTAATCCAAGTCGCCAGTTAACAAATTTATCAGATGTTGGTAAAGCTGTCTGTAAAAACAATTTTAGGTCAGTTGGAAATTAGAAATCAAATTTTATCTCTACTTTCAAAACTTCATCGTCAGTCAATCCGCTATTAAAGTTAACTCCTTTGTCGGTTAAAAGTTTGATTATATGTTTTGTCTGTTTTGTTGTCATAGCATTGCCACTAACTACTTGCTAAGGCTAAGCCTAATTTTAAACGTTTGTAACTATTACAAATAATTAAAATTGCTTTAGAGTTTTATCTAAATAAATATATTAAAAATTAAATATTTTACGGGGTGTTTTTGTCTCTTTAGTGCTTTTGCTCTATTGTATCTATGTTTACATTAGTATAAATTACGCAAGGCTGATTGGTTGTGTAAATATGCTGTGGGGTAATGTTTTTGGTAGTTATGTTGTTGTTGAAATTAATATTAAGTGCGGCATAGCAATGTTGTACCATAGCCGAGCAAAAAAACGAATTGTTTTGTGCTAATATATTAGCATTGCTACTGGCTTTGGCATTAAACATAGTGTATAGCACGCCAAAAATTTCGCGAATACTGTATTGGGCTTTTGCGGCTACTAAGTTTAAGCCTTGTGCTATTAGTTTGTTTTGTGAGGCTTGGTTTAAGTTAAAATCTAAAATGGCAATGTGAGGAAATAGAGTTTTATCAAAATATTTTTCGGCTCGGTTTTCTTGCACTCCTAATTTTATTTGTTTTTTATGAAATTCTAAATCAGACTCAATTAGCCAAATATGCCCGTCTTGCCTTAAGCCACTAAATATAAAGGCATGCGACCATAAACTTTGTTTGCCATTGGTAGTAATTTTTTTTTGTACTTTTTTTATTGATTCGTCAATAAAATGTGTACCGCCCACTAAGGCTATACAGCCGGGTTTTGCATACTGCTCAATAAATTGTTGGTTGCTAAGGTTTGGTATGTTAATTATTTTATTCAAAATTATTTACTTAATAGTCCGCTAGCTTCGGCACCAAATAATTTTTTGCCATCGCGGTACACGCTAATAAACGCATCAGTAATGCCAAGGCGAATGGCTTCTTCTTTTAAATCTTTAGCAAATTTTGCTTCGCTATAATTACCTATGTTATAAATAAATAAAGCATTAATTTGTTTGTTTTCGACAGGCCAATTTTTTATAGCTGAAAACTTTGCAGCAACATCGTTTGGAACTTGTTTGCTATAGGCTCCAATTTGAACTTTAAAACTAACGCCTTCTTCGGTAGGTTTTACACCATTTTCGGGTGTGGCAGTAGGGTAATTGGTTACATCATTTTTAAAAGGTTGAACATTAGTAGTTGTGGTGTTATTAGTATTAGTTGCTTCGACTCCGCTCAGCGTAACGTTATCTACTTTAGGTATTGCATCGGTAAAAATAATTGGGTTTTCGGTTTCCATTTTAATGGTAGTATCTGTTTGTTGGCGGTTTTTGGCATCGTTAAAATCTATTCGTTTGCCATTTAAATAGGCGCTTACAAAGGCATCTTTAATTCCTAAATTTACTACTTGGCGTTTATCTGCAATTATTTTATCGCTTGTATTATAAATGCCTGCTGTATATCTAAATAAGCCATTGGCAAGGCGTTCGGTATAAATTGGTTTTAGGTTTTGTAATTGTTGTTTAGTAACTTGTTTGCTATACACACCAATTTGAACGGTAAATAACATGTTTTTTAGTTGTTCTAATTCTTTAGTAACAGTTACGGCATCTTGAGTAGTTGTGTTTGGTGTTTGCGTTACTGTATTTGCTCGTGGTACGTTTGAGTTAGCAGTAATACCAGCAGTTTGCGGGGCATTTGTATTAATTGTTTTGCCTTCTTTTTCTAAAATGGCTAAGGCTTCGTTTAACGGTATGCGTTTGCCATTGTAATACACCACCACAAATGCATCGTTGTAACCTAAGTTGCGCAAATCATTTTTAACGGCAGTGGCATTTTCTAATTTATTAAAATTACCTGCTGTGTAGCGAATGTATCCATTACCAACGGTTTCGCCATTAAGTGGACTTAAGCCTTTAAAGGCATCGTTTTGTAACTGCGATTTAAATGCACCTATTTGTACTCTAAACACAAGTCCATCGGGTATTATAGAGTTTAACGGAATTGGGCGATTGGCATTGTATGCATTGCCAGCAGTAACTTCTAAGCCTTCAACTTTTACGATGCCTTTACCGTTGTTGTTTGTTTGAGTAGTGTTATTTGTTGATTGATTATTACGAGGGTTAGTGTTGTTGCTGTTTGTTTGAGTAGTGTTATTTGCTGTTTGATTGTTGCGAGGGTTAGTGTTGTTGTTTGTTTGAGTGTTATTATTTACTGTTTGATTATTGCGAGGGTTAGTAGTATTAGTGGCTATTGCTTTATTTTTGGTTAGGGTATTTAATTGTTCTACCGCGGCATTACCTGTTTTTGAGGCTAATGTTAATAGTTTTATTTTTTCGTTAGGGTTAGTTTCTTGCGAAGCTTTAATTAATAAGCGTTTTGATTCGGCATTTAAATCATTGGCATTTTGTTTAACGGCTGTTTGTTTTGGATTTAAAGTATTGGGTACATTTGTTTTGTTAGTTTCATATTCTAAACTAAAACCATTGGTAAGGTTGGTTAGTTCGTTATTTTGTTTTTCTTTTAATTGATTTTGTTTTTGGGTAATTTCTTCGGGAGTTAAATTAGCGTTAGTAGAGGATTGTGTTTTTATAACATAATCAGGATACGTTTTTTTAAGTTCA
>JAYTRS010000122.1:0-6430 GCA_043746065.1 Bacteroidota bacterium
TACATACGATGATAGCAGTATTCTTGAATTTGATTCGCTCGGAAAATTAGTTTGGCATTGGGAGTTTTCGAAGTATTTTGATACCCTTCTTATTAAAGATGTTTTAAAAAAAAATGGGGCAAAAAACAACAAACTATCCGTAATGGTGCATTGTAATTCGGTAAGCTGTGACTCTACCTACAAGCATCTTTATTTAAATTGTCGCGATTTTAACCGCATTATTAAAATTGACAAAGCTTCAAAAAAAATAATAGCAGAGTATGGCCAAAAATTAACTGCAACTGATGTAAAAGTTTTTGAAACAAATTTATTTTCGAGGCAGCACGATGTAAAACCAATAGCAACAAACGAACTTTTATTATTTAATAACGGCGAAGAAACCGATAAAGGCAAAAGCAATGTGATAAGAATTTTATTACCACAAAATAAAAAACAAACAGTAAAAACAACCTGGGAATTAGATTTAGATATTGACACCATAGCCCCTGGCAAAGCTACTAAGTTTGGAAGTGCTGAATTACTTAGTAACGGTAATTATTTAATTGGTGGAGGCACTAATGGTCGTATATTAGAAGTAACAGCTAGCAAAGAGCCGGTGTGGGATTTATTTTTAAAAGCTAAAACATTGCCCATTTTTGATTGGGGTATTTTTGCACAATATAGGGCGTATTTTACTAGTTCGCTTTACCCCTACTATTTTGCGGTTACCGTAAATAAAAATAATACGCAAACCCTAAAAATTTTTAATGAAGGTACTAATAACGACAGTTATAAAATTGAGTTTTTTAACCCCCTTTCTGTTACACCAACAAAACCTGTTCAAACATTAATAACACCAATTATAAAAGCGAATCTTAACTATGTTACTAATACAAAAAATATAATTTTTAAAAGTATAAAAATCACTTCTATAAATTCTGACATTAGCCAATGGCATACTGTTAAATAACTTCCAACGCGTTATTTAAAATGATAGTATTTATTGTATTAAAATTTAAATTTTAGTTATATTTGCCTCTCAACAAATTAAAAAAATTACAAACATGAAAAAAATTTACTTAGCCATTTTAACAACCGTATTTTTTACAGCTGCAAAAGCCTCGTGGACAATCACAATTTTTAGTACCTCTTACTCACCGCCAACATTAACTGTAAACCCAGGCGAAGTAATTACAATACAAGCATCCGCCTCTCATTCATTAGCCGAAGTTAGTTCCACTACTTGGGGTGCAAATGGCACAACCCCATTAAGCGGTGGTTTTGGTGTAAAAACTGCGAATTATACCTTTACTGCATCAACATTAGGTACAATTTATTATGTGTGTCAAAATCATGTTGCCAGCAATGGTATGAAGGGAACAATTACAGTAGTAGCTCCTACAGGTTTAACATCACAAAGTTTATTAAACCAAAACATTGTGTTGTTTCCTAACCCAGTAAAAAATGAAATTAAATTTACTATTCCTTCCTCAATATTAAACGTAGATTTAAAATTAACATCTGTTACAGGGCTACAAATTAATGTAGGCACTCAAAGCAACGTAACTACTTTAGGCGAATATGCTACACACACTCTATTATTGAATGATGCAATTGCTAACGGTATTTATTTATTAGAAATTACTTCGGGTAAAGAAAAACTATACAAAAAGCTAGTAATTACAAATTAAGGGGGTATCCTTAACAAGTCATACTTTACACTAAAATGGCATTAAGGCAATCACAAAATTTAAAACTTTCGCAAAAATTATTGCCGCAACAAATTTTATTAATGAAATTGTTGCAGTTGCCTACGCTTGCTTTAGAAGAACGTATTAAAGAAGAGTTAGAACTAAACCCAGCATTGGATGAAGATACCGATAGCGCTACTGAAGAAGAACTTTACGAAAATACAGATACCGAAACTATCGAAGAAGAAGTTGACGATAATGGCGATGTAATAAAAGACGACGCTATTTCTGAAACAAACGATGTAGACATGGAAGACTACATGGCCGCCGAAGAGTTAGATGCCTATAAATACGAAATAAGCAATAAAGGGGCCGATGACGAAACCCGCGAATTTGTTGTTGTAGAGGGTTTGGGTTTTCAAGAATTGTTAGAACAACAATTAGGCCTACGCGATATTACCGAAACCGAATATACCATTGGTACTTACCTTATTGGCTGTATGGATGAAGACGGCTATATTAGACGAGATTTAGAACTAATTATTGACGATTTAGCCTTTAATTATAACTTAACAGTTACCTTAATCGAAATTGAAAATGTTTTAAAAATAATTCACACGTTTGACCCCCCCGGTGTTGGTGCACGTAGTTTACAAGAATGTTTATTAATACAACTAAACCGTAAACCGCTAAAAACGCGCGAAGTAACGCAAGCCATTGAAGTTGTAAAACATCACATGGAAGAGTTTAGTAAAAAGCATTACGAAAAAATTTTAAAACGTTTAGGTATAGATAACGAAGAATTAAAAGATATTATCGACGAAATAAAACACCTTAACCCACGGCCCGGAAATAACGATAGTAAAGAAAACACATCTAGTGAAGTAATACCCGATTTTATTGTTAATGTAAGTGATGGCAAGCCTGAATTGAGTATTAACGGTCGTAATCTACCTGATTTAAAAATCAGTAAAGATTATATTGAAATGCTTAAAGAGTACTCTAAAAACAAAAATAAAAATGCAAAAGAAGCTACTGGTTTTATAAAAAGTAAAATAGAAAGCGCCGAATGGTTTATTGATGCATTAAAACAACGCTATGCCACTTTAGCTTTGTGTATGAATTGTATTTTAGAATTACAAGACGAGTATTTTATTACTGGCGATGAAAGCAAACTAAAACCCATGATTTTAAAAGATATTGCTACACGGGTAAATTTAGATTTATCAACCGTTTCGAGGGTAGCTAATAGTAAATATGTACAAACACCGTATGGCACATTTTTATTAAAAACATTTTTTAGCGAAAGTATGAGTACCGATAGTGGCGAAGAAGTAAGTAGCCGCGAAATAAAAGATATTTTGAAATACCACATTGATAACGAAGATAAACAACACCCGTTAACCGACGATGAATTATGTAAAAAATTAACCCAAAAAGGGTATAACATTGCTCGCCGCACCGTTGCAAAATACCGCGAACAACTCGATATTCCGGTAGGTAGAATGAGACGCGAGGCGTAAAAAAATTACTTTAGGCACAATAAACTTAATTTTTAACAGTTTTTTTTAACAATTTAAGGTGTTTTTACAGCGCTATAAGGGGAAAAATAACTACTTTATAGCCTATAGTTACAGCTATCATCGTCATAGCGTGTTGTAACCCTTAAAGCAATTGCTTTTTATTTTTTGCAGTGGTTTTAACCTTTAAAACAGTTGCTAAAGCTTTTAAAGCAGGTGTTGTAACCCTTACAGCAACCGTTTTTTGTTTTTTGCAGATGATGTAGCCCTTAAAACAGTTGCTATAACCCGTTGGTCTAATGTGGCTATTTCACATTTATTTGGTGCAAAAAAAAACAGTGCTAAGACATGGAAACTAAAATTATATGAAGTAAACGGGATAGATTCGACAGGATATATCACTCCTAATAACGGTATTAATTATTTTCAAAATAATGAGTTGAGTTTTCGAAATGCATCCTCTGGCTATAAAAATGATAAGCTATATATATACTCTAATTTATACACATATAGCTTTAGTTTTATTGATAAAAAAAAGTTATTTTTTTATTCGTTTATAATTAATGGCCCTTATGATGCACAATGTAAAGCATCTATTTGTGAAAGGAATATACTAACACCTGAGATAAACACAAAGATATTTGAATGGAAAATAATAGAATTGAAAAAACATGAATTTGTTATTACTGCTAGTTTAACTAATAACTACAAACTAATTTTTATAAATTAAAATATGAAAAGACCAAAGATTTATTTTACATTAATTTATTTTATTATAGGTTTTAACCTACTTGCTCAATCGCCAACAGATGATAACAAAGCACACCGTCGTTATTGGTATTACCGTACCCGTATGATAAACGATTTTATGAAAATTGGCAAAAACCAAGGAGATTGTATTGTGTTTTCGGAGCGAAATTTAGGAATAGGCGATAATACAGCTAAAGTGGGTCCTGACCAAATTGATATAACTAACCAATACCTAATAGCATTAGCATTGGAATATAAGCTGTTAAGCAGAAATAATCAAAGCACTACAGAAACTTTAAAAGAAATTTATTATTTACTACATGCCATAAATAGGTTAGACTCGAGAGCAGATTGGTTTTGGAACGGTACGGTAACAAATGATCATATGTTAGGTTATCCAGAAACAGCTAATTTAAACGGTTTTATGTTAAGAGAAGATATGCCAAATGATTATTTTGACCCCTTAACTACAGGGCAAAACGTGGCACATTTTAATTATGAAATGAAGCTGAATGGCTTTAATGGTACTTTTAATAGTGTTGCTGACCCAACTTTATTGAGCTATAAAAGTTATACAGGTTTAGAGCATTTAAAAGAATTAGATCAAGACAATAATTTTAGCAACTATATTGGTTTTAGTCATCCGAATATACATAAAGATAAAAAACATTTATCCCTTCCTCACGATAAATATTACAGTATGTTTTTGGCATTTATGTTTTTAATAAAATATATCCCTGATAATACTTCTTATTACGAAAACGGCGTTTTACAAACCTTTCAGGATGGACAAAACGATATAAAAACGGAGGTACGTAACATTACAAACCGTTGCCATCCCTACAATGTAAATTAACAAATACTAAAAAAACTACTTGTACCTATAATAAGCGTATGCCTTGTATTTTTTGCCTGTAAAAAAAGAGGTAATACCATTAGAGTATATAAAATAGTCTACCGCTTCATATCCCTCTCTTTTGAGAGGGGAAGGGGAGAGGGATTAAAACAAACTATTTTATATAAGCTAATGATATAACCCTTGCGCTTGCCCGCACCTCGTATTTGTAAACTAGTAATACTTAGTCGAACCTCAAAAAGTCAAATCCTTACTAAATTTTTTATTCCTACTTTTTTTTGTCAAAAAGTAGGCAAAAGACAAGGCGTTTCGAACTGTCCTCGCGCCCTTAATTTTTTATGAAAATTTAGGCAACGTGACTTATTTTACGCCATTTAAATTATAAAAAGCGTAAAATAAAAACGCAAGCGCCATTGCCTAATTTTCAATAAAAAATTAATTCCCACCCTCGCAAGCCCCAGCGAAACGCCATAGCCAACGCTCAAAGAATACCGAAAATCAATCGAAACAACAAAATATACAGCAGATATAAACATCGCATTTCCAGAAAAATACTATGAAATATGATCTTACAGAGTATTTGAGGGACGACTACTTATTTGTAAATTAAACAAAACTAAAAAGCGTTTCAAATTAACTTGAAACGCTTTTTAGTTTATTAAGGTATATTATTACTTTTTAGCGCTTAAATACAACTCGTTTACTTTTGCCCAGTTAATTACGTTAAAAAACGCAGCCATATAATCGGGGCGGCGGTTTTGGTAATGTAAATAATAAGCATGTTCCCACACATCCATTCCTAAAATAGGGGTGCCTTTGCAATCGGCAATATCCATTAAAGGGTTATCTTGGTTGGGGGTGCTACACACACATAATTTACCATCAGCCTTTACACACAACCATGCCCAGCCGCTACCAAATCGGGTTGCGCCTGCTGCTGCAAAGTCGGTTTTAAATTTTTCAAAGCCACCTAAATCTGTTTCAATAGCTTTAGCTACTTCATTTGATGGAACACCACCAGCGTTTGGTGCCATTATTTGCCAAAACAACGAGTGGTTAAAATGCCCGCCACCATTGTTACGCACTGGCATTGGGTATTTTGAAATGTTTTTACAAATTTCTTCAATGCTTAAGTTTTCGCCGTCGGTGCCCGCTAAAGCGTTGTTTAAGTTAGTTACATAAGCTTGGTGATGCTTGCCATGGTGTATTTCCATTGTTTTTGCATCAATATGAGGCTCTAATGCGTTAAGAGCGTAGTTTAATTTTGGTAATTCAAATGCCATTGTGTGAGTTTTAAATTGTTAAAACACAAATTTAGCAGTTTTTTGTTAGCTTTACGTTACAAAAATAAATTATGGAAATTTTTTTAGGTTGTATTATAATACTATTAATTATTATTTTTTTCTCGTCGCTTTCGGGTAAAATTAAAAAGTTAGATGCTAATTTTAATACTCTGCTTAAAATACTACGCGATGCAGAAGACAAAAAAATTAAAGAACAGCAACTTGCCCAGCAACTAAAAAAAGAAGAACCACTCATCGTTACACCTATTGTTACAGAAAAACCCATTGCCGAGCCAAAAATTACGCCACCTATTATTATACCACCACCAATTGTTGAACCGCCAATTATTA
>JAYTRS010000123.1:0-6405 GCA_043746065.1 Bacteroidota bacterium
AATTAATTATAAAGCGTATTATTGTTTTAATATGATAAATAATATATTAAATTTTTTAGTAACATTTATTGGCGAATATAGTATAGTATGCTTTTTTGGCGTTATATTTATTGGTGGGGGAATTCTTTTATTTAAGGGAGATAAAAAAGGCTTATTAACCCGAAAAACGTCAATTGGTGCAGCAATTGTAATAGTAATTTCATTGTTTACTTACTGCTTTATTTCTTATATTAATCCAAATTACACATGTATTGGTTTCAGCACAAAAAATTTTGAAGTAATTAAACAGCAAGATAATATATTAGCTTGTATTGATGATTTTGGATCTACAAACGGCAAAGCTTTAAGTAGAACAATATATAGATTACAAGGTTTAGATCTTAATACAGGAAAAATTTTATATCAAACATCTGGCGATAATTATTTTAATTTATTAGGGCAGCAAAACGAAATTGCGTGGTATCAGTCGGCGTACAAAAAAATAGATATTACGGGTATAAATATTAAAACTGGCAAAGTATTTCTTTTAGTAAATGAAGATTATTTAGTAAAAATATTTCCTGAATTACAAGCTGGTGTATATACTTGTGCATTTAATAAAAACACACAGTTGTTTGATATTGAATCAAAAGATGCAAAGCATGTTTCGGCAAATTTAATTAATAATAAACGTAACGATAGCACTAATACAGTAATAAAATTGGCGCATTACAATATTATAAAAAGTGAGATTAAAAATAATTTAAAAAATTACATATCTCAAAACTATACAAAAATTCAACGTGAACATTTGGATAGCATTCGCGATAAACAATTAAAAACTAACTTAACCTATGCAGAGTTAGATGCTGAGTATGAAAAACTAGCTGATAATGGTTATACGCAATATGCTGAAAGTTTTATTAGTTTAAGGGGAAAAGATAGACAGCAATTGTATGATCAAAATGGCGAATTATTAAATAAAGAGTTAGATTTTTTACAGGGCGAATTTATTTTATATGATTCGATAGCAAAAAATGTTTTTGTTTTAAGTTACAAAACACTAGATAAATTTGAGTTTACAGTAAGTTGTGTATCATCAATTACAGGAAAACTAATTTGGTACGTCAATAATACAAATTTAAATATTGGTGATTTTTTCACTAAGTATCCAAAATATACTAGTTCATTTTTTTATAATAGACATGCTATTTTTACTTTTGAAGGCTTTGTTGTTTCTTTAAATAAAAATAACGGTGCTATTAATTGGCATAAAAGAATATAAACACTAAAAAGTATTAATTTTTTTTAACAGAAATTTTTAAGTATGCAGTTTAATTTTTACGATGCAATAATACTTCAGTCACTTTATACGGATAAAAGCGAAAATATAAAGGCTTTTGTAACTTCTGTTATTCCTTACATAGATTATTTAGATCATTCAATTATATCATACACTGAATTAATCGAATCGTTTTCAAAATTAATTTGTGTAGGTTTTTTGATACAAGAAGATGATACATTAAAACTGTCGCCAGCAGCCATAAAAATACTAGTACAAAAACATTTCGGTAAAAAAAATCCACTTAAAATAATTAATGAAATAGAAGTGTATTTAAATTTAGAATTTAAATTAATCGAAGTTATTTGTAAAAATCAAACCATTGAATTAACACAAAATGACTTTGATAAAATTAAAAAAGACTATCTAAAAAATTAAATTAATTTTTTTACAACCATACGCTAATATTTTCAATTAATAGTTAAAAATAATTACTTCAAAATATTTTTTATAATCAAGTATATTTATTCTTGTTTTATTATAAAACTTCGGTAATTCTTCTAAATATTAATTTATAATAATTATTTTTTCTGTTTTAACAAATCCTTGCCCTTTTAATATTAAAAAATATAAGCCGCTTTGAACGGTAGAAATATCAATACTTTCAATAATATTGCCTTTGTAATTTTGGGTTTTACTTTCAACAACTTTTTTGCCTGATAAGTCAACTAGTTTTGATTCAATATCTATTTCTTCGCTAACGTTAAAACTATATTTTAAAATATCTTTTGTTGGATTTGAAATTATTTTTAAGTTCTGCATTTTTGAGATTACCTCAATTCCTAATGGACCAGCTGGCACTAATTGAAAGTTATGCGCATATACGTTATCTAAAGCATTCGCCAAGGCATCATTATTAACGGCAGTGCCATCATAATATGCATTTATTGTACCTGATGCTGGGGCTGTCCAATTAAAAATAAAATTTGCAGAATTTGCAATTGCTCCACCATTAGTTTGATGTGTAATATACATTCTGGCAGTTCCAAAAGGTTGCCCTTTTCTGGTAGTTACGCTATTGGTAATGGTTACCAAGCCTACTGAATTATTTACAGATGGATTTGTATTACCACTATTATCTAAAAACTCACACGAAAAGCCAAATTTATTTTTTCCGGTTTCGGCAACGTTTATTGTAATTGTGTACACTTGATTTGGCACATAAGTATTGCCTACAAATGCTGGAACGGATGTTAATGTTATTGAACCTGGCCCAGCATTGTTTGCTAACCCCCCGCTTGACCCAGAGCCATTACCACTACCATGACAACCGGTACTTGAACAGGTCTGCTCGCCTGGTCCGCCAGCATTTCCAAATTTACCACTCGAATCTAAAATACCTGTTGTTTCGGATGTTAATACTATAAAGCAAGCAATGCCTGTAATGGTAATAAACAATCTTGAAGTTTTCATAACGTTATATTTTTATTTGTTTAAAATAAAATTAAAGCATTTAATTATTAGTTTTGGTTGTAATTAACAAAACCTAAATACTAGTTAACGAAAGAAGGTATTTAGTTAAGCAATTTAATGTACAAATATTACCTGCGATGAAAGTTTAGAAATTAATTCTTCCTTTTTTTTATCGGATACATCTACTCTATGGCCATTGCTAACAATAACATGAGCATCTTCAGATTTTTTGTATTTCTTAATTTCGCTTAAGTTTACTAAGTATGACTTATGAATACGAAAAAAACCGAATTCCGTTAATAAATTTTCAAATTCTTTGAGATGAGTAGAACTTACTACTTCAGTTGTTGGTGAATATATTGTTGTATATGGCCCATCAGATTTACAATAAATAATATCTTTCATCTCTAATACTATTATTCCTGTATTAGTACTTATTGCTATTTTTTTCTGAGTGTTTTTTTGGTTTAAATTATTTATTAATACTTCAATGTTTTTATTTACCGAAGTTTCTGCTTGTTGCTTAATGGCTTTATTCACAGCTATTTTAAGTTCATCTTCATCTATCGGTTTTAGTAAAAAATCTAAAGCTGCAAATTTTATTGCTTTTAAGGCATAATGTTCGTGTGCTGTGGTAAATATTACAGAAAAATTAATGTCTTTAATCTGACTTAATAAATCAAAGCCAGTTGATGTTTGCAATTCAATATCTAAAAAAATTAATTGCGGTTGTTGGTTTAAAATAAGTTTAATGCCTTCTTCTGCACTAGTGGCAATGCCTTTTAACATTACTGAGGGAATACCTTTCTCAATAATATCTTTTAAGTAATTAGCTTTTTTTATTTCATCATCAATTATAATAGCAGTAATCATCTTAAAAATTTTCTATTAAAGGTATTAAAATTTCTGCTCTAGTTCCAATAGAGTTATTATTAGCATCCTTCAAATCAATATACTCTATTTTACATTTACTTTCGCTTATTAAATCCAATCTGTCTTTAGTAATTCTCATGCCTAAAGATAGATGATTAAACGATTTATTATTTTTTATTTCTAAAGCTTTTTCTCTTCCAACACCATTATCTTCAATTATACATTTTAAAAAATTATTACTTTTATTAAAAGAAATTTTTAGGTCGCCTTTATACAATTTTTTTTCTTGCTCGGTTATTTTAATTTTATTTTGAATGCCATGAATAATACTGTTTTCGATAAAGGGTTGAATTAACATGGCAGGTATTTCATAATTCTGTATATCTAAATCTTCATCAATTTTGAAAAAGAAATTAAAGCCACTTTCAGTTTTTATTTTTTCTAAACTAATGTATAAATTTAATAATTCTATTTCATCAGCTAAGCTAATAGTTTTTTTATTGGAGTGTTCTAACACCAAACGTATTAAACGAGAAAATTTAGTTAAAAATTTTATGGCATTGTCTTTTTCTGATTTACTTATAAATTCTAACACTGAGTTTAACGAATTAAAAATAAAATGGGGATTCATTTGCGATTGCAAGGCTTTTATTTCAGAATCTTTTATTTGAATAAATAAGTTTTGTTTTTCTTTTTCTATAATTATTCGTTTTCTTAAATAAAACAAATAAGGAATAATAGTAACAAGTAAAAGTAAAATTATAACAATAGCAATGTAAATAATTTGTTTTTTCTTATATACATTTTGCATTTTTTCTTTTTCGGTTTTTAGGGTTAGTTCAGCCTTCTCTTTTTCAAAAGCAGTTTTTAAACTATCTATTACATCGCTATTTGAATTTTGATAAAGAGAATCGGATGCAATATATTTATCAATATAATAAAAGGCTTTTGTATTGTTTTTTATAAGTTTACTAATAAGTATTAGTTCTTTTAAATCTTCTTTGTACTCATATATATAGTTATATTTTAGTTCAAGTTCTAAAGCCTTATCGTAATAAAAATAAGCCGAGTCATATTGTTTTAATTTCGTGTAACAAATGGCAGTATTATCATAATAAACATTTAATATGCTATAGTTATTATCTTTTATTGCCGCATTAATAGCTCTATTGCCAAATATAACAGCGTTTTTATAATTTTTTTTTATAATGTTTATTTTTACAAGTGCATCATTAATAACAGCTTCGGTGTTATTAGCTTTTTGACTATAGTTTAAAAATACAGTATTTGCCAATGAATAATAATAATCTGTAGAATCAATAATTTGAAGAGCTTCGTATTGCGAGCCAATTGCCAAAACAGTTCTTATGTAGTCAGCGGTGTCTTTTGTTTCACGTGCAATTTCACAGGCCTTTAAATCAAATGATAAAGCCTTTCTATATGACTTTAAAAAATAATAGATAGCGCCACTATAATAATTTGAAATCAGTTCATAGTCTTTATCTTTTATTTTTATGGAATAATTATTTAAAAACTCAAAATGTTTTAAAGCTAATTTAAACTCATTTGTTCTATAATAGTATTTTCCTATACCTTGTAGCGAATTACAAATACTTTTTCCATCATTAATTTTATATGCTTCATTTAAACTTTTTTCGCAAAATATTTTTCCAGAGTCGGCATTAATTGTGTCTAAATAAATTATCCCTTTTACGCTTAAAAACCACGAATGTGTTATTAAATCACCTTTTTCTTTAGAAATAGAAAGATTATTATTACATATTTTTAAAGCTTGTTTGTATTTATGATTAGTTAAAAAATAGGTTACTTTTTCCTTATCAGCTTTAAAATTGGTATTGGTTTGACATTTTAATTTTACACCAACAAAAATTAAACACATTAATATAATTAACCGCATATTACTTTATAAATTTAGATTATGATTTTTGAAGATATGCAATAATAATACTATATTATTTATTGTTTTAAAACATAACTAATTATTTAAATAATAAATATATTGATTTATAATATGGGATTAAGTATTTAAAAGAACTATTTTTTACTATAAGATCAAATTAATCTTATTTTTTATAAAAAAAAATATTAAAGTTTTTAATTTTTAACACAAATATTTGTGCGTTTTAAGTTGTACTACTTCAGATATTAAAATTAACAATTTAGAAACGCATCTATTTTTTTTTGTGGTTTTTTATTAATGGAGGTCCCAAGTTTAAGCGCTTCTAATTGTTGTACATTCCATTCCTGTTCAAAATGACTCGTTAGACATAAAATAGGAATTTTATTATCGATGCCATAGTAAATTGTTCCGTTACCACCATGGCAAATTAAAACACAACAATGTGCTACTATTTTTTCGAGATTAACAAATCGACTTGAAATTATATGATCCCCTTTTATTTTATTTTGTAGATCTCCAGCCACAATAATATTGTAATTTGCATATTTAGTATTAGAAAGAAATTGAAGCTTTTCCCAATCGCCCGAACTCCCCATACAGATACAAATTGTTTTTTTAGTTGGATTAATTTGAGAAATAATTTCATCGTCATTACTTTTTGTAATGTATTTTAAGGGCCCAATAATACGGTAATTTGCAGGTAATTTTTTTTGAGGAAATAAAAAGTCATAATCACAAATTAAATTCTCTTCGCCTTCTATTTCATTCAAATAATTTGAAATTGATTTTAGATTATACTGTCTTCGTAATTTTTTAAAAGGTTTATGTATCTTACGAAATGAAATTTTTTCTGCTACAGTAATCATTTGGTTTTTAA
>JAYTRS010000124.1:0-6404 GCA_043746065.1 Bacteroidota bacterium
GAATTAATTGCACAATTGCATTTAGATAAACAAACCTGCTTAGCCATAATTAACAATGAAACATTATAAAATAATACTTTTGTTTTTATTTTTTAGTAGCTATTTTTTAGCGCAAGTACCTTTGTTAGATTCTTTAACATTGGCTACATATACTGAATATACTGACTTAGCCGAAGCTCTTAAAAAACCTAACGATGTTATAAAACTAACACTTCGTAAAAAAAAGTTTAAACAGTTTCCAAAAGAAATTTACCAATTTAAAAACTTACAGTATTTAGATTTAAGTAAAAATTCCTTTAAAGAGTTACCCGATTCTATTAACTTATTTAAGAGTTTGCAATTTTTAATCATTAGTCGCACAGGTATTGAAACTTTACCCGCTAGTTTTGGCGATTTAGAAAATTTAAAATACTTAAACCTTAATCAAAACGAAATTTATAAACTGCCCTACTCTTTTGGCAAACTCACAAAATTAGAATATGCCGATTTGTGGAGCAATAACTTAAGTTATTTCCCCGAATCATTAAAAAACTTAACACTATTAAAATCAATGGATTTGCGTAATATTCTTATTCCACAACTTAATCAAGATAACATACAAGCTTTACTTCCAAAAACAGTTATTTATTTTAGTCCGCCGTGTAGGTGTAGTTGGTAAGTGTATTTACACCTACTGTTTTTTTGTAATTACTTACAGCCTAAAGCAAATAGAGATATCTGAAATAAAACCTACATTAGGGAAAACAAAAAAAACAGAATTTGTGTTTTTGGTTTCGTTAGTACTATTGTTATAACGAGAGCCTGATGAAAATATACAATTAATACTTGGGCCAATAGTTGACGAAATATACCAACGTTTACATATTTGATAACGCAAACTATAAAATGCTTGTAAACCCACACCTATGTAATTATAAGATGAGTGAAAACCCAAACTATCAACAGAATAATTGGTAGTATCGCCAGAAGCAAGAGAAGTATTTGGGCTTACTCCAATATATCTATAATCATATTTTTTTGAAAACCTTTCTGTCCAATTGTTCACAAAAGCCTCAATCCCAAAGCCCTGCATTAAACGATTTACTTTAAATATTTTCTCTAAACCAAAATTTAACTGAGTTTTTGTACTTCTAAAAGAGTTTGTTACGCTAAATACATTTTTTAAACCTACGGTTCTATCATAAATATGAAGAGCATCGCCATAAGATAGTTGAGCTGTATTAGGAAAAAAAATTATAGCCGTTCTAAAAACAAATTTATTTTTAAAATAACACTTATAACTAAAATTAAAGTTTGTGTATTGACTATGTCTATTAAACGAACCTCCAAACACGTCTATTATTGGCAGTACGCTAACACTAATTTCGTGTTTATGAATTGTATCGTAGTTTAAATAACGTTGTGCTTTTAATTGCGATAAAGTTATACTTAGTATTATAATTAAAATCAAATTCTTCATAAAATATATTTTAATAAATAGTACTAATTAATAACAAAATTTTTACTCAACCGTTACGCTTTTTGCTAGATTACGAGGCTGATCTACATTACAACCACGCATTACAGCTATGTGGTAAGATAGTAATTGCCAAGGTATTACAGATAGTATAGGCACTAATAATTCGTCGGTTTCAGGTATTTCAATAACGTAATCGGCTACTTGTTTTACTTCTTTATCACCCGAAGTAACCACCGCAATAATTTTACCTTTACGTGCTTTTACTTCTTGTATATTGCTTACTACTTTTTCGTAATTAGCACCTTTAGTAGCAATTACAAATACGGGCATTTCTTCGTCAATTAAAGCAATGGGGCCATGTTTCATTTCTGCTGCTGGATAACCTTCGGCATGTATGTAACTAATTTCTTTTAATTTTAAAGCGCCCTCTAAAGCAACAGGGAAAGATACGCCACGCCCTAAGTACAAGGCATTACTGGTATCTTTATACTGAAATGCAATTTCTTTTAATTTGCTATTTAATTTTAAAACCTCTTCTATTTTTGTAGGTAATGCTTCTACTTCGTATAAAAATTGGCGGAAACGGCTTTCGGATAAAGTACCACGTGCCTTTGCCATTTCTAATGCCATTAAGGTAAGTACTGTTACTTGAGCTGTAAATGCTTTGGTAGATGCTACGCCAATTTCTGGCCCAGCATGTGTGTAACTACCACCATGGGTTGCGCGTGCAATAGAAGAACCCACCACATTACAAACTCCTAAAACAGTAGCTCCTTTTGATTTTGCTAATTCAATAGCTGCTAAAGTATCGGCCGTTTCGCCACTTTGCGAAATTGCAATTACAATATCATCTTGGTATATAATAGGATTACGGTATCTAAATTCTGAAGCGTATTCAACTTCTACGGGTACACGTGCTAATTCTTCAAAAATATATTCGCCTACTAAACAGGCGTGCCAACTGGTGCCACAGGCTACAAAAATAATACGTTTTGCTTTTTCAAATTTCTTTTTATGCTCGTCCACCCCACCTAATTTAATTTCGCCTGCACTTGCATTTAAACGCCCACGCATACTGTCTAATACCGAACGAGGTTGTTCGTATATTTCTTTTAGCATAAAGTGTGGGTAACCGCCCTTTTCAATTGATTCAAGTTCTAAGGTTAACTCTTGAATAAATGGTGTAATTTCTTTATCTTTTAAATTGCGTATTTTTAATTCTTCGCCACGGCGTAACGATGCTACTTGTTCATCTTCTAAATACACTACATTTTTTGTATATTCAATAATTGGTGAGGCATCGCTGGCAATAAAAAAATCGTCTTCGCCAATACCAATAACCATAGGGCTACCTTTTTTAGCAGCCACTAAAACATTAGGGTCGTTTTTATCTAACACAACAATTGCATAAGCCCCAATTACTTGTTTAAGTGCCGTTTGCACAGCTACGCTTAATTTACATTTTTCGTGTAGTTGTACTTCTTCAATTAAATGTATTAAAACTTCGGTATCGGTTTGCGATAAAAAAGTATGTCCGCGTTTTGTTAAACCTTCTTTAATGGCAGAATAATTTTCGATAATGCCATTATGAATCATTACCAAATTTTTGCTTTGCGAATAATGTGGGTGCGAATTAACATCATTAGGTTCGCCATGGGTAGCCCAACGTGTATGTCCTATGCCAATGTTGCCAGTGGTATCTGCATCCTTTACATATTCTAACAAATCGCTAACTTTGCCTTTGCGTTTATATACATTTAAATTGCCTTTTTTATTAAGCATTGTAACGCCGGCGCTATCATAGCCACGGTATTCTAAACGTTGTAAACCTTTAATTAAAATGGGGTAAGCCTCTCGGTTACCAATATATCCTACAATTCCACACATAAAAATTACTTAAAAAATTTTAATAAAATTACAACTTTTTACTTAGCATTTATAATAAAAATTTAAAAAATATGTTACTTTTATTAAGTGTTAAACCAAACTTTCAATAGCTGTGCATACACCATTTTCGCATACATAGCATTTTAGTCTATCTTTAAAAATATAAGGTTTGTAAATAGATTTGCCCAACAACATGCGTAAACATTCTTGTACACCCTCAATAATACTAGGGTGTGGGTGCATCATATCGGCCAACTCTTTTATACCTTGGTTGGTATAAATTAAATAGGCAACGGCTTGTATGGCACTACTGGCATGTTCGCCCACCACACGCATACCTAAAATACGCATACCATTATCGTTGGTAACAATAATTTTAAAAAAACCTTGTGTTTTACGCATGGCAATGGCACGGGCATTTGTTGTAAAATCTAACTTTACTACTTTGTGTGCAATGCCTTTGGCTACACACTCTTGCTCGCTCATACCTACGGCAGCTACCTCGGGGTTTAAAAACATTATTGTACTAATATTTTTGTACGATAAAGGTTTAATAGTAGGGCCAAACATGCGCACTACGGCATGGCGGGCTTCGCGCTCGCCCACGTTTACAAGCGCTACCTCGGTAGTTACGTCTCCTGCAACGTATATATTACTAATATTAGTTTGTGTATCATCGTCCCAAATGCAGCCACGTTCGTTAAGTTTAACGCCTGCATTTTGTAAGCCAATATTTTCAACATTTGCCACACGCCCTATAGAAATTAAGGCTTTATCAACCATAAAGGTTTGTGAGGTACCGTTTTTATAATCTAGTTCGTATTCAACTTTATTATTAATAATCTCCATGCGTTTAAGCGATGCGCCTGAGTGTACATGAGCATTATTTGTTTCTAAATTATGTTTAATAATATTGGCAACATCTTCATCTTCAAAGGGTAAAATACGATCGGCTTTATCAATTAAGCTTACTTTGGTTGCTCCAAAGCCCGAAAAAATAGTGGCAAACTCACAACCAATAACTCCAGCTCCCAATACTACCATACTTTTTGGAAATTGGGTAAAGTTTTTAATACCATCGCTAGTTACTATTATTTTTTCATCTACGGTAATGTTAGCAGGTATGCGCGGCCTACTACCGGTGGCTATTAATATAAAATCAGCACTAACAGTTTTTTGGGTACCGTCTTCTTTTTTAATATCTACGCTGTGTTTATTTTTTAAGGTGGCAGTACCTTTTTCGTAAAAAAGTAGGCGATTGCTTTGTTTTTGAAGCAATTGTAAATGCACGGTGGCTTGTGTTTTGCGTTCAAACACGGCTTCGTTTACAATTTTAGATATAGAATCGAAAGAGGGTGTATAATTAGGTATTAACTCTCTAATAGATTGTGCTTTTAAGGCCTGCTCCCAAAGGGTTTTAGATGTTAAAACACCATTGTAAATACCTGCGCCACCAATTTTGTTTTTTTCAATTAACAGTACTTTTTTTCCAAAATCAATAGCACGCATAGCTCCAGCATATCCACTTGGGCCACCGCCAATTACTATAAGGTCGTAATGTTCCATAAAAATTAAATTTTAAAATTACGAATTATAATTTAATACCCTATTTAAGCACTAATTCAACACTATTTAACATAAGTTTAGTAATTGTGTCAATTGTTTTACAATTTAATTATAAATGAATTATTATTTTTAGCAATTAATACTAACACCTTTAAAATTAAATTAATAGATATGAAAAAATTATCACTCCTAATTTTGCTTTTTGTTTTAAAACTATCAGCACAAGAAACGCCTGTTACTTGGCAATTTGAAACTAAAAAAATATCGGATTGTGAATATGATTTAATTTTTAAAGCAACCGTAAAAGAAGGCTGGCATTTGTATTCGCTTAAAAAAACCGAAGGCGATGGTGCACCCAACCCCACCGTTTTTAAATTTACCAAAAGTAAAGATTATGAATTAGTTGGCTCCGTTAAAGAAAGTAAAACTAAAACCGATTTTGATAAAGATTTAGAGTTAACCACTATTTATCACGAGCATACAGGCAGTTTTACCCAACGTATAAAATTATTAAGTGCTGGCCCTATTAAAATTGCAGGTAAATATGAGTTTCAAACCTGTAGTAAAGGGGTATGTGTGTTTCCTCCACCCGATAAGTTTCAATTTGATTTACAAGGCTCTAATACTTGTGCAACGAATATTGGTACCGCAACTACTGAAAGTTTAACACTAGATACCAGTAGCGTTGCTAATTTACCAAACACAAACGCGACGATTGATACGAGTAAAAACGTAAATCAAACACAGGTTTCAGAATCAGAAGTAACACCTACTGTAACTAAAAGTGAGTGTAACCCCTGGGATACTTTACTAATAGGCTTAATTGCTGGTTTTGGTGCAGTATTAATGCCGTGTATTTATAGTTTAATTCCGTTAACGGTTTCTTTCTTTTTAAAACAAAGCGGTAGTAGGGCTAAAGGCATAAGAAATGCGGTGCTATATGGTTTATTTATTATTTTAATTTTTGATATTTTAACTATGGGTATTACCGTTATATTTGGCCCTACTGCCCTTAGTAATATTGCTACTAATACAGGTTTAAATATCTTTTTCTTTTTACTATTTGTTGTTTTTGCCTTATCGTTTTTTGGTTTATTTGAAATTACTTTACCAAGTGCGTTTGCTAACAAATTAGATGCCAAAGCCGATAAAGGTGGCGTTATGGGATTATTTTTTATGGCTGCAACCTTGGTGGTAGTTAGTTTTAGTTGTACTGCTGGTTTTATGGGAGGTTTAATAACGGCGGTGGCTAAAGGCGAAGGTTACCTATGCCCTATTGTAGGTTTTACGGGCTTTGGTACTGGTATTGCCCTACCATTTATGTTGTTTGCATTTTTTCCATCGTGGTTAAAAAACCTACCAAAATCGGGTGGATGGATGACTACTTTTAAAGTAGTAATAGCGTTTATTGAATTAGCTTTAGCTATTAAATTTTTAGCCAATGCCGATAATGTTAATAATTGGGGCTTTATAAAACGCGAAGTATTTATTG
>JAYTRS010000125.1:0-1989 GCA_043746065.1 Bacteroidota bacterium
CTCTTTGTAAGCAAGTATTTTAGCCAGAATTAAATCAGGAAATTCTTGAATACCAATATTGTACATGTTCACACTGTCGTTATAAAATTCCCGTCTATCGGCAATTGCATCTTCTATACCAGAAACGCGTTGTTGCAAGACAACAAAATTGTTATTTGCTTTTAGCTCAGGGTAACTTTCTGAAACCGCAAAAATTGATTTTGTGATTTTGTTTATTTCGTTGGAAGCTTCAATTTTTGAGTCGTTATTGGTAGCATTATTATAATTGGTTCGCAAAGTGGTTAGTTTCGTTAAAACCGATTCTTCGTAGTTTATAGATTCCTTTACAACTCTTATTAAGTTAGGAATTTCATCTGCCCTTTGTTTTAGCAACACATCAATGTTTGCAAATGCTTTATTCACATTATTTTTTATCATTACTAGCCTATTGTAGGCAGCAATTACAACGCTTATTAATGCAAAAGCAAGTAACCCTAAAATGGCATAAGAGATAATAGTACTCATTTGTAGTAGTTTAGTAATTAATTAATTAATTAGTTGTTATTATACCTAGTGCTATCTGCACCAATATCATTTTTATCTTCTTTATCTGTAGTAAAAAAATTTGTACCAAATTTTGGTTTTTCAATAATTATTTTATCATTAATAATTTTTATAGGTGTAATTAAAATAATGGCCGCTGCAAAAGCAAATACGCAGCTAAAACCTATAAACGAATTTAGCAATGGCTTGTAAGTATTGTAGTTTACAATATTTGCCGATGGCGAAATAGCAAATACTTTTTTTATATTTTCATATTCAAAAATGGGTTGGTTGTTTTCTTTTATACTAGCCTTACCAATAAGTAACATTTTATCGTTTGGTTGCAATAAGTATTCTGTGTGCATGTCGCCATTACTGCGATATTGTTGGTCCTCTTTTACCCAAATAAATTCTAATTTTTCTGGATTTACTTCAATCTTTCCTGTATCATCCACTAAAAAAAATGGGTTGCAAACTACTTCAGTAAAAATGGTATGTAGCTTTTCTTTTCCATCATCATAATTTATGTTTGCAATGGTATGTTTATAGCCAATACACTTTTTCTTTCCAATGGGCGATGAAATAGGTTGTATCATTTCTAATTTACCTTCTATTTCAGCTAAGCCCATTGCTAGCGATCTTATTTTAGATGTAGCCAAAGAATTTTGTAGTTTAAAAAATCTAGATTTATTACTTGGAAAAACCCCACGCGTATAAGGGATAATTAAAAATAGCAATGGCACTACATAGAAACCGAAAAATGTAAAAACAAGAAGTAGCAAAAGCCCCCCAACAATCATCCAAATTTTTTGCCACCATGTTATTGGTTTTAAATTGTGCTTTTTATTAATTGCCTCTTTTTCTGCTATTCCTGTTTTTAATGTGTTCACAGTAGAATATATCAATCCAATAAATCCAAGAAGAAAAACAGACAAAAAAAGTATTAAAAAAGCTACAACACTAAATCGGTTATCAATTAATGTAACTATACCAATTAAAGAAGGAATTACTGCAAAAAATAGCCATTTTTTTGGATGAAAATCAAAGAGTGTCTCAAAAATTTTCATGTAAAAAAAGGCAAGCACAATACTTAGTATCATACAAAATATAACCACTTGTAAGTTGAAGTCTTGTATTAGAAATTCGCCCATTTTCTAGTGACACATTATTTTTTAAATAACAAATATATTTAATATTATATCAAATTATTAAGTTTTAAACCTATTTACTTAATACTAGACAGGTAAAAATAAATTCCCATAAGTTTTAAAAAATACTGCCTGTGTAACCATTGGTTTTAATTGTGTGGGCGATGGTTGTGATTGAGTAAGCGGTAAAAACTAAAATTGCAGATAGAGTATTTTTTATGAAACATATTGTTCGCAACGTTCACTACTTATCATGGTTGTTTGGCTGCAAGCCAAGCAGGGTACAGCTCAACAGGTACAAGTAGTATAATGGTATTGC
>JAYTRS010000126.1:0-6389 GCA_043746065.1 Bacteroidota bacterium
ATTTTACCGTTTTCGTGAAACATTTGTGCGTAACCATCGGGCCTACCATTGGTAAAGGTTAGTTTGTTTTTCATATTACCGTTACAAAAATATTCAATCCAAATATCTTTTTTACGATTATCCTCGTATTTACCTTCTTCTACTTTTGCTTCGGGGGCGTAACATGTGCCAGGCTTATGTTTGCCTAAAAGCACCCACTTGCCTTGTTTTTTGCCATCGGTATCTATCTTATTTGTTGTGTCACCTTTATATATCTCATATGATTGAGCCTGAGCTTTAATAAAACTAAGTGAACACAGAAGGGTTAAGGTGTATAAAAGTTTTTTCATGGTATCTAAATCAAAGTTATGAATAATTTGTTAAGAAAGTTTGTTTTTTAGATAAAATTTACATTTTTATCGATATAAATATTTATTGCCGTTTATCCGTTTATTAGTACGAGAGAATAGTAAAAAGGTTACAAAAAAACGGTTAATTTTAGACGAGTATAGTTTTTTTATAGATAATGTTAAAAGAAGTGGGGTTAAACGCATAAAATTACAAGGTAAATAATACAATTTCAGGACTTTATTTACCTTACAATTATAAAGTATATAGCGTGTTAAGTGCATACAAATATTATATACCTTAAAAAGGTATATAATATTACTTTGATTGAAATTTTAATACTTCGCCAAAGCCCACTTTCTCCATCATAATTTTATCAATAGCAATGGTATTAAATAAATTCATACCACAGCGTATAATTCCTGCGTGAGTAATTATTAAAATTTTGTTGTAATTTTTTGTTTTTATTTCAGCTATAAAATCTGAAAACCTATTCAGTATATCTGTTAAACTTTCGCCATTAGGTGGTGCAGTTGTAATATAATTGTTCATCCAATTATTAAGGTCTGTTTGATTTATGTCATCCCACTTTTTACCTTCCCAATCGCCAAAATTTACTTCCATTAAACGTTTGTCGTAAATAACATTGTTTGATAATTGGTTTGCTAATAATTTACAACGCAATAATGGACTGGAGAATATAGCATCAAAATCATGAGGCAATTCATACATGATTTGTTGATGTTGAACTTGATAATCATCAGGTATGGCAATATCTAATTGACCATAACAAATGCCTTTTTCTATAAATGGTTCAATATGCCTAACTAAATATATTTCCACAATAAGATATAAAACAAATAAAATCCAACTTCGCACACTTGTTGCGTAGCGCCTAAACAGTCGCCTGTATAACCACCAATCCATTTTTTGTAATATCTACCTAATAGCATTTTTATAACATAAACGGGGATTAACAACATGAAAACATAAGCGCATTTAAAAACCAATAATGCAGAAATGCCAAATATGCCTGCTATTATAAAATTAAAAACACTTAATGATTTTGCAACAGGTTTGGCTTTGCTATCTTCATTTTCACGCACATACTGATGTGTTAAAATAAAGGTTGCTGCACAAAAACGGCTATAAGCGTGAGCAGAAAATATAACTAAGGGTATAAAATGAACATCAATACTTAGTAATAGATAAAATTTAAATAAAAATAAACAAATAATACCTATTACGCCGTAAGCCCCTACACGGCTATCTTTCATGATGTCTAAAATTTTTTCTTTGACCCATCCTCCGCCAAAACCATCGCACACATCTGCAAAACCATCTTCGTGAAATGCCCCTGTAATTAAAATACTTACAATGAATGATAAAATTAAGGATACTTCCTTACTCAAATAAAAAGAGGTAAAATAAAAAATTAATGCTGAAAGGCTTCCTACTATCCATCCAATTAAAGGAAAATACCGAGTGGCTTTATTAAGATATTCCGCATCGTGGTTTACCCATTTAGGACAAGGAATACGTGTGTAAAACATTAAGGCTGTAAAAAATACTTGTATTTCGGTTTTGATAAAATTCATTTAATTTTTATTAGATACACCAGCAGTTTTAAAACTTGCCATTTGATTTAAAAAATTAACGGATGATTGAATAATAGGATAGGCTATAGCGCAACCAGTGCCTTCGCCTAAACGCATACTCAAATTAACCAAAGGCTTTGCGTGTAAATAATCTAATAATAGTTTATGCCCTTTTTCATCTGACTGATGGCAAAAAATAGCATTTTGAATTATAGTTGGGTTTATTGTATGCGCTACTAAAAAAGCAGCCGTTGCTATAAATCCATCTACCATAATAATACACTTTTTTTCGTAGGCTTCTATCATTGCCTCCGCAATCATTGCTATTTCAAAGCCACCAAAGGTTTGTAACACATCGTAAGGTAAATGAGTATCTAATTTATTGTTGGTTAATGCTTTATTTAAGATGTTGTATTTTATACTAAGTTGTTCCTCATCAAGCCCTGTGCCTCTACCAATGCAATCTTTTAAAGCAATGTCCGTTAAACAATGCATTATTAGTGAAGCCGAAGACGTGTTGCCAATACCCATTTCACCAAAGCCAATAATGTTAGATTTTGTTGTTTTAATAACCTCATTCACAATTAGTGTTGCTTGTTTTTTACATTCTTTTAATTGCGTTGTAGTCATTGCTTTTCCGTGCAAAAAACTTTTAGTACCATAATCTACTTTAGCGGAAATAAGATTTGGCAAGTTCTCAAATTCTTTATTTACGCCCGCGTCTATTACTTTAACCTCAATATTATGTTGCTTAGCAAATACATTAATAGCCGCACCACCATCTAAAAAATTGTAAACCATTTGCCAAGTTACATCCTGTGGATATGCACTAACGCCTTCTTTTGCAATTCCGTGGTCGGATGCAAAAATTAAGATGTGTGGATTAATCAATTCAGGCTTAGTTGTATTTTGAATTAAACAAATTTGTAATGCAAGGTCTTCTAAGCGCCCTAATGCACCAATAGGCTTTGTTTTAAAATCAATGTTATGTTGTATTGTTTTTTGTAGTTCTAATGAGCTCTGTTTTATACTGTTCATTTTAATTTTTGATAAATTTTTTAGTAATTGTTTCGCCTTTAGTACTAATAATTTTTAGTAAATAGAAACCAGCTTCAACATTAGTTAACAATAATTTTGATTGATGAGATTGAGTAATTAATTTACCATTCATATTGGTTACATTAATTTCCTTAATATCAACAGCGCTTGAATAAACAAAAACAAAATCGTTTGCAGGATTTGGATAAATGTTAATAGAACTTTCTAATTGTTGGTTTTCATTTACGCCAACAGCTAATTGATTAATAACACCAAGGGCATCTAAATCAAAGCCACCACTTCCAAATGCAGTGGGATAGGGATCGTTAATGGGGTTACTATTTTTATCATAAGTAGCGTAAGGCGCATTAATATTGCCAACAACATCTATAATTTTTACGTGCGTAATGGCATTAATATTTAGTCCAACTTGTGTTGATAGTTCTTGTAAATCAAACGGGGTTCCATAATTTGCACGGTATTTACCTGCTAAATTATTAAGTTTAGTGGCATCTCCTGTATTATCAAATGGGCCAATTTGGGTTAGCGTTTGAGTATTTGATGTTGCAGGAAACCGAAAATAATTAATGCCATCACTACTTACTTCTACAAAGGCTAATTCTAAAAACACATCATTAAAAGAGTTTTCAAATATTGCAAAATCAAAACCTACACCATTGGTAATAGGAGATTGAAAAGTAAGGATAGCCCAACCGCCATCGCCCAAACTAACAACTGGATTTACACTTGCTTTTTTTGTGCCATTTGTATCATTACCAACGTTAGCATATCCACCCGATGGAACTGCTATATCTTGATAACCCCTTGTAACTACACAGGTAGTGGCCCAATTTATAAATACGCTACTATCTTTATAAATAGCCGTTGTGCCAATAGAACCAACTGGACCTGGAAACTGAGCTTTTGTAATAGTTGATATAAAAAATAATAAGGTGAATAGTTTGATCATAAAAAATTACTTAAAAAATTGTTGTTGAATTTATATTATTCTTTTCTTTCCAACCTTCGTTTACTAACATAGGTTTACCATCATAGTTAGTTGCTGGTTTGCCAATACAAAAATAACCAAGCGGAAACCAATTTGTAGGTACATCAAATAAAGTTTTTAATTTATCAAAATCAATAATACTTACCCACCCCATGCCGTAGCCTTTTGAGGTAAGGTATAGCCACATATTTTGTATAGCACAAGCAGTACTGCACAATAGCATTTCGCGTTTTTGTGTAACAGTACCAATTGTAAAATCATTTGCAGAATTATAATCACAAAAAATAACTATTCCGATAGGAGCTTCTAAAATACCTTCTAATTTTAAGGTATTGTATTTATTTTTTTGCTCTTCATTATTTATTTGAGTAGATGCTAGATTGCTACTTTCCTCAAATAATAATTTTATTTTTTGTTTTATTTCTTTCTCTTTTACTATTATAAACCGCCACGGTTCGCTTAAGCCAACAGATGGTGCATGAGATGCGGTTTCGATAGCTTCTTTTAAAATCTCTTCAGGAACTTCGTCTGTTAAAAAATGCCGAGTATCTCTTCGTTTTAATATAGCCTCTATTAAATCCATTTTAAAACGTTAAAAGCCACTCATAAGGTTCACTACTATTAGTAATAATATACAAGTTGTTATAAATGCAGTTAACTCGTGTTTTTATGCAGCGTGGTAAATTCAACTTTTAAACAATGTTTAAGATTAGCATTATTTTTTTAAAAACGGCAATTTTACTACTTTGGCTTTAATGGCCTTATCGCGAATGAGGATGAAAATTTCGGAATCAGCACTAGCAAATGCGGTATTAACATAACCCATACCTATGGCTTTATTAAGGCTTGGCGATTGTGTACCTGAAGTTACTTTGCCAATAACGTTTCCGCTAGCATCGGCTATTTGGTAATCGTGACGAGGAATGCCTCTATCTATCATTTCAAAACCTACTAATTTTTTTGAAACGCCGTTTGTTTTATGTGCTTCAATGGCAGTGCGGTTTGTAAAATCTTTTGTAAATTTTGTAATCCAACCTAAGCCTGCTTCAATGGGCGAAGTGGTATCGTCAATATCATTACCATACAAACAAAAACCCATTTCTAAGCGCAGTGTATCGCGGGCTCCAAGGCCAATTGGTTTAATTTCAAATTCTTTTCCAGCTTCAAATATTGCATCCCACATTTTTTCAGCATCGGCATTATTAACATAAATTTCAAACCCGCCAGCGCCTGTATAGCCAGTATTAGAGATAATTACATTATTAATACCTGCCATGGTATCAATACAAAATGTATAATATTCCATTTTAGATAAATCTACCGACGTTAATTTTTGAAGTGCTAAAATGGCCTTTGGGCCTTGTACAGCCAACAAACTTGTTTTGTCTGAAATATCTAACATTTCAACACCATAGCTGTTAAATTGCTTTATCCAGTTCCAATCTTTTTCAATGTTTGAGGCATTTACTATTAAATAATATTCGTCGGCTTTATAACGGTACACTAATAAATCATCAACAATGCCCCCATCTTTATTTGGTAAGCAAGAGTATTGCACCTTTCCATCAGTAAGTTTAGACGCATCGTTGCTTGTTACTTGTTGTATTAAATCTAAAGCTTTTGGACCTCTTAATCTAAATTCGCCCATGTGGCTAACATCAAAAACGCCTACGCCGTTACGAACGGTTAAATGTTCTTCGTTTAAACCAGTGTAAGAAACAGGCATATTATAACCTGCAAATGGCACCATTTTGGCACCTAAAGAAATATGTTTATTTGTTAAAGCTGTTGATTTCATTTTAATAATATTTGAATGCTAAATGTAGATAATTTAATTTAAAAAATAGTAAAAATTAAACCACATATAAACATAGTGCGCATAGTTTTTAGTATTTAACAATTAAGTAAAACATAGTTGTAGCTACGCTTCAATTCTATGCTTGCTTATATTAATTAGTTTGGGTTTATTTTAAAAGCTAGGTGGTTTGTGATAAGAAACAGGTGGGTTAATCCTCCAACATAAAAACAGCTTCGCCAAATTCGTTAACAGCTTTATTGTTTTTTTGTTCTTTTGCTATTTGCAAACCTAATTTAAAGTAGTGTAAGGCCTCTACAATTTTTAATTGCGATTCGAATAATTTACCTAATTGATAATAGGCGGCAATATAATTTACATCTAATTCAAGTGTTTTTTTAAATTGAAGTTCTGCATCTTGTAAACTTAATTCGGCAACGTATTCAATACCTAAAGCATAGTTTAAAAACAAATCGTTAGGTTCGTTTTTAAGCATTTCAATAAGCATATCTATTCTACTTAAACGCTCCATTAAGAAATTATAAATTTTAAATTAAAAATTATAAATAAACTAAGCAGATGTAAACTGCTTCAAAAACCGCACATCGTTTTCAAAAAATAA
>JAYTRS010000127.1:0-6377 GCA_043746065.1 Bacteroidota bacterium
ACACAATTTATGTTTAAACGTTACCTTTTATTATTTGCAATTTTAGTAATTGTAACTAGCTCGTTAGAGAGCTGCTTTATTTTTAAACCAAAGAATAAATGCGATTCGTGCCCAGGTTTTTCCAATCAAAAGCGTAGTAAACACTAGTTTTTTTGTTTTTTGTTTTTATAAATTAAAAATAATAAAACGGGTAATAAAAATATATCGGCTAAAACGGCTATTAATACGGTAATACAAATTAAAAATCCAAAATAAAATGTGCTTTGAAAACTACTAATCATTAAGCTCATAAACCCACCCATGATAATAAAAGTGGTTAAAATAATTGGCTTACCTGTTTCAAAATAAGTACGTTTAAAAGCATACATTAAACTTTTACCATACGCTAATTCTATTTTTAAGCGCGATATAAAGTGTATAGTATCATCAGTAGCAATGCCAAAAGCAATACTAAATACTAAAGATGTGGCGGCTTTTAACTCAATGCCCATGTAGCCCATAATACCGCCAATTATAACCAGAGGGATAACATTTGGAAGAATAAATACTAAAACCATTCGCCAACTACGGTGAAGAAAAAAAGTTAAAAATCCAATAACAATTATTGAAAAAATAAAGCCTTGAGTCATGTTATTTACCATATACTCATTGTTTCTATCAATTAAATGTGCAGCTCCTGTAATTTGAAATTTTAATAGTTTTGTATTTGTGTTTTTATTAATAAAATTTAAAATATTTTTATTATGTGCGGCACACGCTAAGCTACCCATATCGCGTACCTTTGCACTAATACGGGTTTGTAAGCCGTTTACTGTAACCAAGCGTTTAAGTTCTTTATTTTTTTTATTATTAATTAGCTGTTTCGAGAATTCTTGGTACTCCTCTTTTGGAGGAAACTTATATTCAAAATTAGTAGTAGAGTTTTGATAAATTGTTTTTACCAAACTTGCTGGCGAAATTAAAAACCCTGCTGAATACTCTTTTTTAATAAACTCTTCGACGTTATTTAGTTGACTTAAAACTTCGTAATCCCACACATTTTTTGTAGTATCATTAAGGGTTACAAGCATTTCAAAAGGCCTAACACCGCTATAATATTTATCAAAAAAGTTAAAATCTTGTTTTATTTTTACTTTATCGTTTAAGTCTTCTAATAAAATATTATTAACTCTAATTTTACTAATACCAATTATTGAAAAGCAAATAACAATTACAGTAATAATTAAAATAGTTTTTTGATGTCTAAAAATCCAAAACAAACTCGTTCGCATAAGGTTTGTTGTTTTGTTTGAACTACCATTAACACTAACTAATTTTTTTGGTGTAAAAAAATAAAGTAATGCAGGAAGTAGCGTGTATGTTAATATAAACGCAATAATAACGCCAACGGATGTATAAATACCAAATTCTTTTATGGGTACAATGCTTGAAAACAAAAGTGATAAAAAACCAACAACCGTAGTTATAAGTGTTAAAAACGTAGGAAAACCAACCTCTTTAATAATTAGTGAATGTATGCTTTCTTTAGCTGTACCTTTTGCTAATTCTTCAAAATACTTACTAAAATAATGTACTACATCACTCATACCTGCAATAAAAATCATGGTTGGTAACATGGTACTCATAATATCAATGGGCTTGCCTAAAAGTGTCATAATGCCTAATGTCCACAATACTGAAATTAAAACAATAATTACAGGGATAATAATGCCATAAAAACTTTTAAAACTAAACCATAAAAAAATAATGACTACTATAAATGATAGGGCTAAAAATAACGTAAACTCTTTTTGCAGGGTGCTTAAATACACGCCTTGCGCAAAAATACGCCCCACATAATGTATAGTATTAAACTTAAAACTTTTTAAGGTTGTTTCAATGTTAAAGGCTAACACATCACTTTGCGCTTTTGTAAGTACATCGTTAGTTTTAATAAAAACACTTACACTTTTTGCGTTAAGCGGAAAAAACGAGCCTATTAGGTGTGGCGATTGGTAAATAACAATACTATCATTTTTATAAAGGCTTTCGTCTTCTATGTGCAACACCCTAGTTTCGGTGGGTGCAAAACCGCCTAAAGACAGTATTTTTAGGTTTGTTGGCGATGTAACTTGTTGCACATTATTAAGGGTGCTTAACTTTTTAGTAAGGCTATCTATTTTTAAAAGAAAGTTTTTTTTAAAAATTCCATCCTCATTTTCAATCGCTAAAAGCACAAACTCATTATCGTACTCAAATGTTTTACGATAATTGTTGTACAACTCTAGCTCATTATCTTCATTAGGAAAAAAGGCTTCAAAGTCGTAATTAAATTTTAAATTTTCTAATTTTAAAACACAACCCAGCGAAAGTAAAATTACGCTAACAATAATTATTAAATTATATTTTTTTTTATTTTTAATACCTTGTAAAGGTAATAACAAAAGAAGTTGTATAAACGTTAATTTATTGTTATAATAAATTAAAACAAGGCTGTTAAACCAAAATGTATTTTACCGCTTCGGGGGTCGAAACCATTACCAAATTGATTACCGATAGCATAGTTTAAGGATAAAATCCCTGCTTTAGTTTCAAAATTAATACCCGCTCCAATACTAATAGGAGTATCTTTTAAATAAATAGTGCCGCTATTATTTTCGTACCAAGCCCCTTCGGTAAATAATAATAAATTGGAGTTTTGTGCAAATAAAAAACGGTACTCTAGGGTATAAATAGCATAGGTAGAGGCGTAAATACTTTCTTCGTCAAAACCCCGTAAGGTTTTTAAACCGCCAATTCTAAACAATTCGTTTTTAAAAATAGCAGAGTTTCCAAATACAGAAGCAGCTTGAGTACCAATGTGCAACACGTTATTATGATATATAGGAATGAAAATATTTAAGTCGCTTTCAAGCTGATATTGAGTTGAACGCAATAATAAATTAGTGTAAGCCAACTCATTTATTTTTGGATTTTTTTTAATGACTCTGTTGCCCGTTTGTGCATTTAAATTTAGTGCCACGCCTTTGTGCGGATTAAATCTATAATTTAATTTTTCAAACGTAAAACCTACGCCGTAGGATTGCGTGGTAATATCAGCAAATTCGGGTAAAGTAGTAACTAAGCTATAATTACTGGTACTAATTAAATTAGTATTACGCTGTTTATAAAATACTTTAAAATTATTTAAGCCACTAAAATAATACTGTAAACCAATGTTATTGTTAATGTCAATAAATGTTGTATCGCGTTTATAAATTTTAAGCGAATAATCCGTTCCTACAGGTGTGCCAAACAAATACGGATAAATTAATCTACCTTTAAAATCTTGTGTTTGTGATTGTAAACGGCGCCATTGCAAATCAAAAGTTTCGCCATTTTTAAAAATACCGTTAACCACTTTTAATTTTACATCGCCTGTTATAATTGTTTTTTTTGTAATGGCATCGGGTAATAAACCAATAATACCATCAAATTGAGAAGCATTTTTTTTATCTAAAAACAACAGTAGTTTATTGGTTTTATTTGTTAAACGCACTATTTGAGTTTGTTTTTCGGTAATAAAAGGCAGTTGTTTTATTTTGTTAGAAATTGATTTTAAAATCTCTTCGTTATAAGGCATATTAGGTTTTATAGCTAAATATTTATACAAAAATTGATTATTTATTTTTGCTGTACCCATTACTATCACCGAATCTATTTTAAAGAGTTTATTTTTTTGTACGTTTAAAACAGCGTTAATGGCATTATCAGTAATTATAACGCTATCAAGACTAACTGAGGCAAATGGATAGCCATTGTTTTCGTAATACAAAATTATTTTTTCAAAACTTTTAGCTACATCTTTATATTTAAAAGCTTTATTAAAGTACAATTTTTCACTAATACCAATTTTAGAAGCTAAGGTGGGATTTAAATTTCCTAACTTTAAATAGGCCCATTTATAAAAATTATTTTCAGATATTTTTACCGTTAGGGATGTAGAATCCATAATAACAGTATCAATATTTGCTAGTAAATAACCCTTGTGATGTAAGGTAGTAATTAAGTTATTTACCTCTTTTAAAGCTAACGTTTTACTAGTAAATTTTTTTTGATAATTAAATTTAGAAACAATACTGTTTTTGGATGTTGGTACAACGTTTAAAGCAATAGTTTGACTATTTAGTCTTATACTAAACAACAACAAACACACTATTAAACACCTAAACATTTTTAGTATAACGTAAAATAAAAAAAATTAGTACATTAGCTTTTACATTAACAAATTTAGTATAAATGAACAAATTAAAATTAATTACTGTATTTACAGCTATTTTAAAATTATCGTTTTCACAATCGCCAATAACTTTATTAAATAGCAATATGCCAAGTAGTGGCGATACCCTACGTTACAGCAATGCACAACTCAGTTCGGTGGGTAATTATACCCAAACAGGGGCAAATTTTATTTGGGATTTTAGTACTTTAGTGTCTACTAGCCAAGGCATTCGTAATTTTAAAAGTGCACTACAATGCCCCTATCCTTTTTACTTTTATGGAATTAACGAGTATGGCGAAAAAATTGCCGATACCATAAAGCTAGGTCCCATCACCTTAACTAATTACTACAATTATTATAAAAAACAAACATCGCCACTAAATGCTTATGTGGTTGATGGCGCTGGTGTAACCATAAATGGCGCACCAGCACCAAGCTATTACAGCAATAAAGATGAGCTGTACGTTTTTCCATTATCTTATCCAAAGTATGATAGCACCACCTTTAGATTTTCAACACCTACCTCAACCGCTATCCCATTTACCTATTCAAAAACGGGTTACCGCATTACAAATGTTGATGGTTGGGGGACGGTGACAACGCCCTACGGCACTGCAAATTGTTTACGCTTGGTAACAACACAGTATTCTAAAGATACTATTAAAAGCTCCTCACTACCCTTCCCTATTGGTTTTCCAAACTACCAACGTAGTTACCAATGGCTAACAAGTACTACTAAAATTCCATTTTTAGAAATTTCTGGGCCCTTAAATGGCACAAACTTTGCACCAAACCAAGCCCGTTACCGCGATAATTACTTAACTACAGCAGGTGTAAAAGAAGAACAAAATAATATTGATATACAGTTGTATCCCAATCCCGTAAAAGATAAATTATATTTTAAAACTGTTTTTAAAACTACTGCACTAGCTGAATTATATAGCGTTACAGGGCTACTTATAAAAAAACAAATTATTAATGAGTTAAACTTTATCGATGTTTCTTCGCTCGAAATAGGCGTTTATGTTGTAAAAATTGTTGAAAACGAAAAGTGGATTTACGTTAAATTTATTAAAGAATAATTTTTTACACTGCCTAAAGTTCTGATTAAAAAAATAAATACATACTGGCTTTGCCAACTTTTAGGTTGGAGTTTTTATATTATTATAAACTCTATTTTTTTTAGTTTAACAAACCAATCTACCTTAAAAGATTATTTAATTTACTCTATATCATTACCAGTAGGTATTTTAATTACACACATTTATCGCTTTTTTTTAATACGATACAATGTTTTAAACCTTAAAATTCATACTCAAATAATCATTCTTATTTTTTTTAGCGTGCAAAAAGCAAACCTGTTTTTTTTGGTTACTTTAGGCTTATTTAAATGGCTAGGGGTTATACAAACTAATTTAGATTTTTTATTCATTACCTCATCCATTATTAATTTTTCGGTAATATTTTTACTTTGGAATATTATTTACTTTGTATCTAAACATTTAAAAAACTACAAACGTGCCGAAATAAATTCCTTACGTTACCTTGCCGCCAATAAAGAAAGTGAGTTAAATAATCTAAAGGCACAATTAAACCCACACTTTATGTTTAATAGCATGAATAGTATTAGAGCATTAATAAACGAAGACCCAGCAAAAGCAAAAGTAGCCGTTACACAATTATCAAATATTTTACGCAGCACTTTATTAATGAATAAAAACAAAAAAATTGCGTTAAAAGACGAGATTGAATTGGTAAAAGAATATCTTAGTCTCGAAAAAATTAGATACGAAGAGCGTTTAAATTACGAATTAAAAATAAGTCCCGATGTTTTAAATTATCAAATTCCTCCATTTATTATTCAGGCACAGGTTGAAAATGCCATTAAACATGGTATTTCAAAGCTACCAGGCAATGGCATTATTATAATAGAAGCATTTACCTTAGGCGATTTTTTAAAATTAAAAATTAGTAATACTGGTAAATTAAATAACGAAACACCGCTAACAGGTGTAGGTTTTAAAAACTCTATCCAACGTTTAGAACTGCTTTATGGCGTGGATGGACAGATTTTTATAAACGAAGTAAACACTTTGGTAGTTGTTGATATTAATATACCTTTGAATTAATAATTATT
>JAYTRS010000128.1:0-6356 GCA_043746065.1 Bacteroidota bacterium
ACCTAAAAATTCATGCCAATATCCTCTGGAATAATAGGCTTGCGAATACATAGGTTTTTGCGACACGCAATCGTTTAAATCTTCAATGGCTTTTTTGTAGTTTTCAATTAAGCCAAAAGCGGTTGAACGGTTATATAAAGCCTTAATGTGCCTACGATTTTTATCAATTACAATACTAAACTCATCAATGGCGCTTACATAACTTTTCTCCGAAAAATAAATTAAGCCTTTTAAATAGTGAGCGTCTATAAAATCTGGAAAAGCAATCATTAAACTTGCGCACACTTTTTTAGCTTCAGCATATTTATTATTTTTTAGCAATACTACACCTTTATAATATAAGGCGCTATCTTTAAAATAATTGGCATTTATACACGAATCGAGCATCGTTACTATAGTTTTATAACCAACCGCAGGATTTAGTGTATAAAAACTTATTTGTGAAAAACCACTTAAGCTAAAGGTTATTATTAAATATAAAATAATTTTTTTCATAAGTAGATATAATTGTTTTTTATGTGTTGTATGGTTTAGCCCGTTTTTTTTAATTGTTTATGATTATGGAAAACTGGGCTATTTCATTTTTTTAAAACTCTAATGCCGGACATCTGGCTATTGCTCTGTTGCCTGTAAATTTTGTGTTTAAACCCATTGGCGTAACCCCAATCATTAATTCATAGCTATTTGGAGAAACGGAACTTAAGCTATTAATGCTGTGCGAATAAGCCATACCTATTGATAAATTTTTTAATAGTTTTAGTTGAAAAACACCGCCTATAAAATTTGTATTTCTTGAGCTTATTCCCACGCCAAATAAATTATTGTAATACAGCATCACATTTAGATCTACATTTGGTGCGCTTAATATGGCATTGTTTATGGCAATAGAAGGTAGTAACACAAAATCGTGTGAAACAGGAATAAATCTACCGTATGCTATATAAATATTAGGGTTTAAGTACGAGGGGCCTCCAACTTGTTTGCCATTCTTTTTAATAATATCTTTTTGTTGAATAACGGTTAATTGTCGCGCACATAAATCAAAAAAAAACTTTTTACTTGATAACCTAAAGCCTGGAATAATATCGGGGTAAGAATAGGTATAGGAATTTGTTTTTTTAACCACAGGGTCGTTAGCATCTAACAAGGATGTGCTAATTAAAAATTTACGAAAACCTGCTTGCACACCAAACGACATAACAATATTTTTATTTAACAATAAATGAAACGCATAACTAGCATACACGTTATTGTTAGACATTACCCCACTTTGATCGGTTTCAATATAAGCCCCAACATTTTGCCAATAGTGATAGCTGCGTGGCGGACGGATGGTGTATGAAAAATTTACAAAGTTTTGTTTTGGTGCATTATCAAAGGCCGTCATGGTTCTGGCAATGCCAAATATGTAATTAATGGTTTGGTTAATATCTGTACCGCTTGCAGCAGGATTAACACCCGCTTTATTAAAAACATATTGGGTATATATGGGTACTTGTTGTGCTTTAATTAAAAACACAAAACAAATACATAAATATGTCATTACTTTTTTCAATGTAAATTTATAGCAAGATATAAAAATATTTATAAGGGGTCAACATCTATTAAAATTTTATAGCGCCAATTTTTGTAATTGTTTTGTAATTGGTTTAAAGCTGTATAAATTACTTCTCTAATTTTTTGTGGCGAGTTTTGTTTTATTGTTTTAATTAAAATACGTTTATAATACTGATTTTTAATTTTTGATACTAATGGAAACTCAGGGCCCAACAGGTTTTTATCAAATGTTGGTTTTAGTAAATTAAATAATTCGTGTGCCAAATGGTTTACTTCGTTAATATCTTTACTTACTATATTTAATTCAAACAAACGTGTAAAAGGCGGGTAGTTATGTTCTTGTCTATCTTTTAAGGTCTCTTCATAAAATGTAGCTTGCGTATTTTCTTCAATATGTTTTATAACGGTATGTTGCGGTTGCGAGGTTTGTATAAACACCTTGCCTTTCTCTATGCTTCTACCAGCCCTACCTCTCACCTGTGTAATTAATTGAAAGGCTTTTTCAAACGATCTAAAATCAGGAAAATTTAAACTCGAGTCGGCATTTAAAGCACCCACCACACTTACGTTGTTAAAATCTAATCCCTTTGTAACCATTTGTGTGCCAATTAAAATATTAACTTGTCCACTTTCAAAATCGTCAATTATTTGTTTGTAAGCATATTTACTACGCGTACTATCTAAATCCATACGTGCAATTTTTGCTTTTGGAAAAAGTATTTCAATATCTTCTTCAATTTTTTCGGTGCCCATGCCTTTAAAATGTAGTTGGTTGCTACCGCAAGCAGCACATACTTTTGGCGGTGTAATAGAATAACCACAGTAATGGCAGGTTAATTTTTGCGAATGCTTATGATAAATTAAACTCACATCGCACTGCACACAATGAGGCACGTGGGCACATTGTTTACACTCGGTATAGGGCGCAAAGCCTCGCCTGTTTTGAAATAAAATAATTTGTTGTTTTTTAGTTAAGGCGGTATTAATGGCATCAAAAAGAGGAGGCGTTAAACACGCTTTCATGTCTTGATTTTGCTCAAACTGTTTTACATCACATACTTCAATATGTGTACCACCACTTTTTACATACTGCTGTTTTAATTCTACTAATTCGTATTTATGTTGTTGCGTATTATAATAGGTTTCAATACTGGGTGTAGCACTTCCTAAAATAATGTTGGCTTTGTGCAAATGTGCTAAATACAAAGCGCCATCGCGGGCATTGTAGCGTGGGCTTGGGTTTTGTTGTTTAAACGAATTGTCGTGTTCTTCATCTACAATTACTAAACCTAAATTTTTAAAAGGTAAAAATAAACTTGAGCGCGCGCCTAAAATTATTTTATATTCCTTTAATTCGCTTTCATTCCGTTCTGCGTTACTTTCATCCGCACTTTGATTTAAAATATTATTCCAAATTTCTACCCTTTCGTTTTCGCTAAAGCGCGAGTGGTAAACGCCAACCAGTTCGCCAAATACAGCTCTTAATCGGGTAATTAATTGGGTGGTTAAAGCAATTTCGGGTATTAAATAAAGCGTTTGTTTATTTTGTTTTAAAACATTTTTAATAAGTTCAATATAAATTTCGGTTTTACCGCTACCCGTTACACCATGTAAAAAAACAGGTTTGTGGGTTAAAAAGCTTGTGTTAATTTTTTCATAAGCTAGGGTTTGCTCTTCGCTTAATTTTTTAAAGTTTGTATTGCTTTTTTCAAATAGTAATCGTCCTACTTCAAATTGTGCTTCAATTAAAATATTTTTTTTAACTAAGGCTGTAATTGCTGTTGTTTCTACTTTTTTTAAGAGTTCTGTTTTTTTTATCCAACCTTCTAATTTTTCGTTATTGGTTTTATGAAGATGTAAAAAATACAACAATACTTCAGCCTGTTTAAATGCTTTTTTTTCGAGTTGCGTTAAGGTTTCTCCTAATTTTTGTTCGTCTAAATAATCAACATTCAATTTTAAAAACGATTGAAATTTAGGTTTGTATTTATCTTTTACCTCTTCATAAATAATAATTGCATTTTTTTTTAATAAATTATTTATAATCGGTTGAATGGATTTTATGCCAAATAGTACACTTACATCGTCAAAACTCATATTCGTTGTGGCATGCAGAGTATCTAATAATTTATGTTCTCGCTCCGTAAAAAAATTATGGTTGGTTTCTTCAAAATTAAATTCGGCATTTAATTGTATGTGCGAGGTGCTACTTAATTTTAATCCGCTAGGTAGCGCTGCATTCATAACATCGCCAGGGTTGGCACAATAGTAAAAGGCAATCCAATCCCAAAAATTTAATTGGGTTTGTGTTACAATGGGCGTGTCGTCAAGCACGGCATCAATATATTTTGCTTCGTATAGTTTTGGTGGTAATTGATGGATGGCATAAATTATACCAGTGTATATTTTTGATTTACCAAATTGAATGAGCACACGTTTACCAATTTGTATCGTAGTATTAAAATCAAACGGCACGCGATAAGTGTATTTATTGGGTACACCAAGCGGAACAATCACATCTACAAAAAAAGTGGTTTGTTGCATTAACTTATTATATATGCTAAAATTATTCCCAAGGCCATCATTGCCACCTTTGCATAATTGTATTTATGATGCTCGCTGGTTTCAAATAAAATAGCAGTAGATATATGTAAAAAAATACCAATTACTAATGCAAATGCAATTTGGCTAAAGTAAACGTAAGAGGATAAGCCAAAAGTATGTAAGGCATAGCTTGCTAAGTAGCCCAAGGGTGTCATTATTGAAAATAAAACTAATAATAAAAATATTTTTTGTTGATTAGAATTATGTTCGCGTAACAGCGAAACAAATGCAATAGAAATAGGAATATTGTGCATTGCCAAACCTAAAATTAATTGATAATTAATAAATGTAGCTTGCGAACCAGCATTGGCATTGTAAATGGGTAAACCTTCTAAAAAAGAGTGTATCATTAAGCCTACCATAATACCATACGGTAAATGATTTTTGCAATTACTGCTGTGTAAATGAACGTGCCCATGCTCTATCCCCGTACTAAAGGTATCTATTACTAATTGCAAACAAAAACCCAATACTATGTACAAGCCTATTTGCTTTACTTGTTGCTGTGCAAAGGCTTCGGGTAACAAATGCATGATTGAAATAGAGAATAAATACGCGGCGCTTAATGCTAAAAGTAAACGTAGCTTGGTTTGATTTATTTTTATAAACAGAGCTAAGCCGCCAGAAATTAAAATAGGAATTATTAAACCGAGTATTGCTAAAAGTGGATTCAAAACTAAAAAATTATTTTTTAAAAATTAAAATTAAACGCTCAGATGTTTCGTTATTAAAAACATCTAAATTATAATTACCAAATGTATTTACCAATTTTAAATTACAGGCTTTGGCAAAGTTTTCAAAATCAGTTTTTGTGAGTAAAGATACCGTTTCTTCAAAAAAATAATTTTTAGCATGAGCTGTAAATTCAATACGTTTGTTAATGGTATTATTTATTATTTGTTTAGTAATATTAAAATGTATTTCGCCTCGTTTTTCAATATAATTGGGTTTTAATGTAGAACAAACTTTATTGGCATTAAAAAAATCGATTACAAAATAACTATTTGATTTTAAGGCTTGCGCCACATACTTAAAAGTTAAAAAATTGTCGTTTATATTTTTAAAATAGCCAATGCTTGTAAATAAATTAAATACACCATCAAAATAATTGTTGTAAAAGGGTGTGCGCATATCGTGTATAAAAAAATCTAAGGTTGGGTTAGCATATAATGTTGCTTCTTTAATGCTATCTTTTGCTAAATCTGTTCCTACAACGGTAAAGCCTTTTTTGTTAAGTGCTATGGCATGGCGGCCTTTGCCACAAGCCAAATCCCAAAGTTTAGCCTGTGGATTTAAATTTAAAAAGGCGCACAAATTATCTATAAAAAAGTTAGCTTCATTTTCATCTCTGTTGTTATACAGTAAATGATAGTAGGGCGAGTTAAACCAATTTTTAAACCACTCAGCTTGTATCATACCACAAATGTACTAAAATACCCTAATTTTTTAGTTGTTACTTTTTTATTATAATTATTTATAATCTAATTAGTTTTTTACCTAATTTTAGTTTTAATGTTTAAAAAAATAATAGTGTTTTTATGTGTAGGATTAGTTTATAATTCTATTGCACAAATTAATCCGTTTATATTCGAAAATGCTTTAGATGGCTTGCATGATAGCGATATTATCTATTTTAATAAGTGTAAATTAAATATTGAACAAGAGCATTTTGTGGTGGCAATTTTACCACTCGAAAAAATAATTTCAAAAAATCCGCAAAATAACTATTTGAGTTACTTATTAGGTATTTGTTATTGTTATGATGCTGATGCTTATGAAAAAGCCATTCCTAACATTTTAAAAGTAAAACAAGATGCCGAAAAAATTGAAGATTACTATTATAATTTAGCTTGCGCTTATCAAAAAAATGATAGTATAACTAAGGCCATTACTAATTACGAAATAGAACTCAAAATTGAAGAAGCAAAATTTATAAAACCAACAAAATATATTAAAGAAATTAATTACAGAATTAATCAGTGTAAAATATTTGATTCGTTTAAAAACAAATCTAATGCTGTAAAAATAAAAAATATTGGTAAGCCTATTAATACCGATGGAGCCGAGTATTGCCCATTAATACCTAGTAACGAAAGCAGTTTAATTTATACCTATCGTGGCGAAAAAGCGAAAGGATCTACTCAAATATTAAAAGCAAAAAAATTAATTACATCTACAAACTCTGAATTATTTTT
>JAYTRS010000129.1:0-18460 GCA_043746065.1 Bacteroidota bacterium
TAATCCACCACAAACACCAACAGTAACAAATTCTTCTCCTGTTTGTACCGGACAAACTTTATCTCTCGGTGCAAATACAGTTGCAAGTGCAACATATAATTGGAGTGGACCAAATAGTTTTACATCAACCGCCCAAAACCCTACAATACCAAGCGCTACAAATTTAATGAGTGGTATTTATTCGGTTTATGCATCGGCATCGGGTTGTAGCGGTGCAGCTACAAATGTTACCATTACTGTAAATAATAACCCCACACCTGCAGCAAGTTCCTCGTTTAGTAATTATTGTGCAGGTAATACCGTGTTTTTATTTGCATCAACGGCATTAACCTATAGTTGGACGGGTCCAAGTGGATTTACATCTTCATCTCAAAACCCAACAATAACAAGTGCTTCGAGCGGTGCTTCGGGTTTATATAACTTAGCGGTTACAAATGCGGCGGGATGTAGTGGTAATACCAGTATAAATATCACAGTAAACGCAAACCCATCTTTAGCAGCATTTGCAACAAATTCGGCAATATGTGCAGGTAACCCCATTAACTTAAATGCTAGTGGTGGTGGCAACACCTATTTGTGGAGTGGACCAAACGGATTTAATTCTACTCAACAAAATCCAACAATTATTAGTACTAGTACGTTAAGCAGTGGTGTGTATAGTATCTCTACTACTAACACCTTAACGGGATGTAGCACCAATACTACGGTTGGCATTTTAGTAAATAATTTACCCGTATTTAATGCTTCGGCTACTTCGGGTAGTGTATGTACAAATGGCGGAATTACTTTAAATGCAAATGGTGTAGGACTTACAAATTATACTTGGGCGGGTCCTGCGGTATACTCAGCAACAGGAGCTAATCAAACAATAAATAATGCAACAAATACAAATGCAGGTAACTATACCGTAACGGTTACAGATGTAAATAATTGCCAAAATACTTTAACTGTACCCGTATTTATTTATAGCTTAACGCCTGTAAATGCTAATGCTGGAGCAAGTACCAACACCTTTTGTAGTGGGAGTATAATTAATTTATTTGGGGCAACAAGTGCCGTAACTTATAGTTGGAGCGGGCCAAACAGTTTTACATCCAACATACAAAACCCAACACTTACCAATGCGCAAATAAATGCAACAGGTATTTATACGTTAGCCGTTACTGATATAAATGGCTGTGTAAATAGCGATACTGCTAAAGTAACAACTAACCAAACCCCTTCGTTAGTAACAAGTAATAATGCTTTAACCTGTGCAGGGCAAAACGTAGTATTATTGGCAAACTTTGGAAGTGGCGTTGCTGTAAATTGGTATAGCGATTTATCATTAACCGCACCCTTACAAGTAAACTCTAACACATATACACCAACTTTTGGAAGCTTTGGCACCTATACTTTTTATGCCCAAGGTATTTTAAACGGTTGTACAAGTAGTATAACACCAATTACTGCAAATTACTATAATTTAGTTGCGGGCATTGCTTCGTCCACCCTAACTGGGCCTTTACCTTTAGCTGTACAATTTACAAATACAAGTATAGGTTTATTACCTGGCAATGCTACTAATTGGAATTTTGGAGATGGTAATACAGCTTCGAGTTACAACGCATCAAACATATATAACAATACGGGGACATATAGTGTTAGTTTAATTATATCAAACGGATTATGTGGCGATACTGCACAAGTTGTGGTTAATGTTACTATCTCAACCATAGTTGTACCCGAAATATTAACACCAAACGGCGATGGACATAACGATGTATTTGATATTAAAAACATTGAGTACTTTCCTGAAAATGAATTATTTGTTTTTAACCGTTGGGGTAATTTAGTTTACAAAGCAAAAAGCTATAAAAATACGTGGGATGGCGTGCCAAATGCTGATGGTAAAACTGGTAATGGCAAGTTACCGCCAGCTACTTATTTTTACTTGTTAAAGTTAAACGATACAAATAACCAAATATTTAAAGGATTTGTACAGTTAATGTATTAGTTATAAATAACAAAAGCGTTTCATCTAAATATGAAACGCTTTTTTAATGTACCTACAAATTATTAAATTACTTTTTTTCGTAGTTGTTTAATTTTACTAATGTGTTTTTTTGTTTCAATAGCTTTTAATTTATTAGTTTTACTAGGCTTTGTGGGTAAGCGTTTAATTTTAGGTTTTAATAATTTATTTAAAAGCGTAATTAATTTTTTTTGAGCTTCTTCTTTATTCTGTAATTGTGTACGGTGTTTATTGCCAATTAATTTAATTTTTGTTTCTTCAATAAAATTAGGATACTTCATTAAAATAATTTGTTTTTGTTCAGCTAATAAGCTTTTACTTTTTTTAACGTCAAATTCTAATTCTACCTTTGTTTCAACCTTATTTACATTTTGCCCGCCTTTTCCTCCACTCCGCGAAGTATGGTATTTTAAATCTTTCTTTAACAAAATTAATATTTGCTCTTCTTTTAACATTCTGTTCTTAATAATCAATGATGAAGGTACACATTTTTTAAAACAAAAAATGTTACATTTAAATGTGAAAAAAATAATTTTTGTTTTTTGTATTTTTTTTCAACCGGTATTTGCTCAAACAATTAAGCAATGTAAACAACGTTTTGATAATTATTTAAACTTTAAAGGTTCGTTAAATAATTTAGTAAGCTTTGAGGAAGATGCTATATTTATTAAAGATGCTACAGGTAAAAAAGAATTTGCCATTTATAGCCATGAAATTGAAATGCTTGCCAGTTTTTTTGAAAACAATAGTTTTAAACTACACGAACAATTATTAAAATTAAAAGGCATAAAAAAATACAGTAAACGCCAACGCGATAGTTTATATATTTACATTGATGACATCAAAAAACTACCGAAGCAAAAAAAAATAAAACCCTTACAAGGATACAGAATTGCTATAGACCCTGGACATTTTGCTACAAGCTTAACCGATGCAAAAATTGAACAAAAATATTTATACTTTGTAAAAGATACTTTAAAAAACAATAATGATACCATTAAATTATTTGAAAGCGCCTTAACATTTAACACTGCTCAATTAGTAAAAGTGATGTTAGAGGAACAAGGTGCAACCGTATTTTTAACACGTACACAAAATAATTTTACGTCGTTTAATTGCACCTACACTACTTGGATAAAAGAGCATAAATTACAAGTGTTAGATAGTTTAAAAACAAACAACACACTATCTGCCGACCGCTACAATAAATTAATTAAACTAAATGATTATAAATTATTTTGGGAATTTTTTAGAGATTTTGATTTGAGTAATCGTGCCAAAATAATTAATCAATTTAACCCACATGCTACATTAATAATACATTATAATGTAGATGAAAAAAATGACCCTTGGTTAAAACCAACTCTTAAAAATAATACTATGGCTTTTATTGGTGGTGCGTTTACAGAAAGTAATTTTGATAAACCCGAAACTAAAATACATTTTTTACGACTACTACTAACACAACAATTAAATCAATCTGAAAAATTGGCTGCACAAACCGTTTTAAATTTTAATAAAAATTTGGAGGTATCTATTGCAGGACAATTTGATGCCGATTATTTAAAAGATAATTGTATAACCACTCAAAATAAAGGAGTTTTTTGCCGGAATTTAATTTTATGTCGTACAATAAATTCGCCATTAGTATACGGCGAAGCATTGTACCAGGATAATACCTACGAATGCGAAATGTTAATGAAGTTAGATAAAACAGTAAATACTATAAAAACAAATGAGCGTATTTATAATGTAGCTAAAAGTTATTACGATGCTGTTTTCTTATTTTTAAAAAATTAAAATTATTTCAAGCGTTGCTAGTATTAGTTTTTTTAATTTCAAATACTTAAATTTGAATTAAAATAAAACTATTTGTTATGATTAAAAAACTACTATCAATTGTGTTTATTGCAATTACATGTAAAACTATAACCGCACAATCGTTTTCATTAACTTACCCATTTAGTTCTGTAACATCTACCACTGGCGTTATCGATCCTACACCTTCTCCAACAGCAGTTGGTATTACCTCAGGTTCGTTTACAGCGGTTGGTTTATATCCAAATTCATCTACCTCAAATGTATTTTCATTTCAAGGATGGCCAGCAGGTGCTACACCCTCAAGTAATGTTACCTTTACAGGCTCTTTAGATCCAGCAAAATATTTTGAAATTGTATTAACTCCGCAATCAAATTATGTAGTGAGTTTAACCAATATGTATTTTTATATGAACCGCTCATCCAGCGCCGCAAGGCATTGGGCTGTTCGAACCAACAAAGATGGGTATGCGGCTAATCTTCCAGCAACATCTTTAGGTGTGGGAACAGGCACTGTAATTACAGTACAAGGGGGCAATACTTTTTTTTGGAGCGATTGGGCAGTAACAACTACTACAGCTAACATTGCAAACGATTTATGTAAAGTAGATTTTTTAGGGTCAAACTTCTCAAATCAATTTATGCCTTATAATATTCGTATTCACGCTTGGGATGGCACATCAACTGCAGGTTCGTGGCGAATAGATTCGGTTGCTATAAATGGCACCGCCACTTTTTCGATGAGTGTTGGCTTACCAACGTTAACACATGATATTAATGCCAATTTTAAATTGTACCCTAACCCGAGTAACGATGGTATTGTTATACTTGAAGCCACGCAAAATAACATGAATACCATTGATATTGTAAATAGCTTAGGGGCGGTTGTAATTTCTCAAAAAGGCAATTTATCTAATAAAGTAAAATTAGATTTAACAACTTTACCCCTTGGGACTTATTTTGTTAAAATTACTAGTGATACAAAAATTACGACCAAAAAATTAATTATCACAAAATAATTTATCAAAAAATTAGCTGAAAATTTAAACCATTAAGCAAAAATAAATTCGGCATTAGTAGTTGTGATTTCTGCTACTTTGGCAATGCTAATTTGTTTTATTTCTACAATTTTTTTTGCAACTTCTAAAATATAAATAGGTTCATTACGTTTACCTCTAAAGGGCACTGGCGCTAAGTAGGGAGCATCGGTTTCTAATACTAAATGTTGCAAATCTATTTGCTCTACAACTTTATCAAGACCACTATTTTTAAAAGTTACAACGCCTCCAATACCTAATTTAAAATTACCTAAATCAATAATTTTATGAGCCTCATCAACAGTACCTGAAAAGCAATGAAAAATAGCTTTTGGCAATTGTTTAAAGGATTTTAATATTTCATAAATTTCATCAAAGGCATTACGACAATGAATTACAATAGGGTAATTATACTCTAAAGCCCATTTTATTTGTGTTTCAAAGGCTTTTTGTTGTTGGGTTACAAACGTTTTATCCCAATATAAATCAATACCAATTTCGCCAATGCCTGCAAACTTTTGTGTTTGCAACCAAGTGCTTACAACGGCTAATTCTTCATTTACATTTGCTGCTACACTGCAAGGATGCAAACCCATCATGGCAAAACAATTGGTAGGATATTGCTTTGTTAATTCTATCATTCCGTTTATGGAAGTAGAATCAATATTGGGTAAATAAAACTTTGTAACGCCATTTTTAATAGCTTTTTCAATAAGTTGCGCTCTGTCTAAATTAAATTCTTCAGAATATAAATGCGTGTGTGTATCGATAAACATTTTACTACTTGTTTTAATTATTGTTGGCTGTTAATTGCTAACAATTACCAAACAGGCGCTAATTTAACGAATCTAAACTAACTTTTACAACGTTTAATAACTCGGCTTTATTTGCATTACTTTGGCTTAAAACCCTTAAACCTAACAAGCTACTATATAAAAACTGGCTGTAGGTTTTAATTGGTTTGCTTAATGTAATTAATTTTTTATCCTGCGCATCCTTTAACCAAGTGTTTAATAAATTTTGAACATCCTCTTTTTCGTTACAAATTACTTGTTGCGTTTTAAAGCAATGCTTACTCATTTCGGCAGCGGCATTCACCATTAAACAACCGTTATCATCAGGGTTATTTATTAAATGATTTACAACTTCTTTAAATAAAACTTCTATTTTTTGTAAACCATTTAATGGTTTTTCATCTAGCTTTTCAAGTAAATTTATTCTGCTGTTTTTGTAATACTCTAAGGCTAATAAATATAAATTATGTTTGTCGCTAAACGAGTCGTATAAACTACTACGACTTAATCCTGTGGCTATTAAAATTTCATCTATCGATGTACCATTATAGCCTTTTTGGCGAAAGATAATAGAAGCAGCTTCTAATACTTTTTCTTTATTAAATTGCTTTATTTTTGGCATATAAATATTTTTTTGTAAAGTTAATTATTTTTTTAGACTAATTGTTCCGAATAAACTTCAGTTTAATCATACCTACGTAATATTGCCAAAAGTAGTTTTTTAACAAATTTTATACATTAAAAGCATAAATTTGGTACAACATTTGATGCTTACTAAAACTCAATTACTAAATTTGTTTATTACTTATTCTTATGAAAAAACTACTACTTTCCCTATCGCTAATTTTTGTTTTTACAGCAACTACAAAAGCCCAAAGCGGTTACGATATTAAAATTAATTTTAAAGGTTGTAAAGATACCATGGCGTTTTTGGTTAAATACACCTTTGACCAACAATACATTGCCGATACCTGTAAAAAAATAAAAAACGGCCTAATTGTATTTAAGGGTAAAAAAGATTTAGATAAAGGTGTTTACACTCTTGTAAGCGAAGGCAAAGCCATTTACTTTGATTTTTTTATAAACGAAAATCAAAAATTTACAATAAATACCGATTTAACCGACATTGTAAACACTCTAAAATCGGTTGGTAATAAAGAAAACGAGCAGTTTTTTGAATACATAAAATACATTACCAACAAAAATCAAGATTTTGGTAAACTACGCGACCAAACCAAAGGCAAAAGTAAAGCCGACAGTACCAAGTTTATGAACGAAAAGTTAAAAACGCTTAACGAGGAAGTTAAAAAATTTGAAAGCGATTTTATGCTTAAAAGCAAAGGTACATTTGTATATGATGTGTTAAATTTAAAAACCGAAAAAGAGCCCACTGAAATTCCTAAAGCTAAAAATGGCAGACCCGATAGTATTTATCAATACTACTATTTTAAAAATCATTTTTTTGATGGTATTGATTTTAAAGATGAGCGCATAGTTCGTACACCATTTTTTGACGATAGAATTAAAAGATATTTTGAAAGCGTTATTTTACAACACCCTGATACCGTTATACAAGAAGTAGATAAAGTATTAAATAAATGTACCCAAGGCAACTTAATTTACAATTTATTAATAGGTTATTTTACCTATAAATACGAACAAAGCAAAATTATGGGCTTTGACAAAGTGTTTGTGCATTTAGCCGATAATTTCATAATAAATGGTAAGGCTAGTGGCGTTTATAATGAAGAAACCGTTAAAAAAATTAAAGAGCGTGTGGATATTATGCGCAATTTATTGTTAGAATCGAAAGTAGCTGAATTGTATATGATTGATACCGTTTACGGCAAACAAGTAATGAAAATGGGCTTTGATACCGCAAAAACAAGTAAAACAGTTACTGATTTATACTACAAAAATGTAGATAAACTAACCCCCATGTTTAAAACCCTTTACCAAGTAAATGCAAAATATACTGTGTTAGTTTTTTGGGCCAGCGATTGTGGGCACTGCCAAACCGAAATACCCAAACTACAAGAAAACTTAAAAGAACTTAAAGGCAAAATAGATTTTAAAGTATTTGCCGTACAAACTAAAGATGAGTATGAACCTTGGCGCAAATTTATAATTGATAAAAAACTAGATTTTATAAACGTGTTTGACCCCATACATTTAAACAATTTAAAAGAACGTTTTGATATATACTCCACTCCTGTAATTTATATTTTAGATAAAGACAAAAAAATTAAAGCCAAACGCCTAAGTGCCGAGCAGGTTGTAGAAATGCTTAAACTACTTGAAAGCATTGAAAAAACTAATAACAAAAAGTAAAACTTAATTATAAATATTAGCAATAATTATAAACTAAATAACCAGTCAAAAAAACATTCTATTTATTTCTTTATAAATTAATTATTTTTTGTACTATTGTTTAGTGAAAAAAAAGTTAATCTTATTCATATTATTTTTTAAATGCAGTTTGTTTTTCTGCCAAGAAACTAATTATTGGAATAATCAATACGGCGCTAACTCTACTTTATTGGGCGGCGCAGTAGTTTCTACATACTGCGATAATGGTGCCATGTTTTATAATCCAGCTACTATGGCGTTTAAAGATTCGGGTAATATTTCGGTCTCGGCTAATTTATATAATATAGAAAACATTGTTTTTACAGATGCTTTAGGAACAAATCTAGATATAAAAAATACCAATTATTATGTAGCACCACAATTAGTAAGTGGCGATGTACATAGGGGTAAAAAAATTGATGTTGGATTTATTTTACTCACAAAAAACGATATTAATTTTGCTTTTAGCGAAGCGAATAAAGACATCTACCAAATGCGTCCAACATATTCGGTTTATGATACCGTTCATACTTACAATTACATTGCTAGTTTTCAAGGCCATACGCGCATTTATGAAAACTGGGCGGGTATTTCACTCAACTTTAAACTAAATAAAAAATGGGCAGTTGGCGTTACTAATTTTGTAGCCTATCGATTTCAAAAATTTAATAAATCTTTAAATATTTCTGCATTTGGAACAGATGATACTTTATACCGTTATAACGCCAAATTTGACGCTTCGCAAAGTGTAACTTTTGATAACCTAAATAATATTATTAAAGTAGGAGTAGCCTATAATTCAAAATTTTTTGATGTAGGTATTGCCGCCACATTACCCTCTATTAGTTTGTTTGGTATTGGAAAAGCATCTGTTAATTGGTATTTAAGCAATTCCACTCCAAGTGTGAGTCAAAATTATCTTGAATTTAGCAAAGAAGAAAAACTTAAAATAACCTATAAAAATCCTTTTTCTATTTCTATGGGGTTTTGTGTTAAAATTAGCAAAACTAAACTTTTTTTATCAGGAGAATATTTTGCTCCTATTAACAGATACGCACTTTACAATCCAGGAAACGTTGTAACCCCTAAAAAAACAACAAAATCGGTTCAATTTAATTCCGACGATGTTAAAGGTGTTACCAAATTTGCTAATCCTGTTTTAAATCTTGCCATTGGATTAGAACAACAAATAACAAAAAAAATAAAATTACTTGGAGGCTTTAATACCGATTTTTCGTCGGTAAGGGCCGATTCGGTTAGAGGTTCCGATAACGATATTTCTTATTCGTACATAAATCTTTGGCACACCTCTTTGGGCGTAAAAATAAATTTAAGTAAAAAATCTCTTACCGTTGGGCTAACAACAGCTTATGGTAGTTTAAAAAATCAAAATCAAATTGCTAATTTAACGGCACCAACTGATATTGAATTTAGTGCTATGACTGGATATCCTGTTGATATAAGCAACCACACTTATAAAAGTATTGGCTTTGTATTGGGACTCTCGTTTTAACCCAACTTAATGAGTCTTAAAAACTCATTTCAAGGTCTTGTAATTTAATTAAAACTTCTACTGCTTAATAACCTTTTTTATCACAGTGCCATTAGTAGTACAAATTTTTAAAAAATAAATACCAGCTGGTTGATTATAAAAATCTAACTGCACATTTAAATTTGTTTGTTGTGAAATAATTGGGTTTATTAATTCGCCACAAACATTATATACTTGTATAGAAACTGTTTTACAAAAACTTCCATTAATTAAGGATACGTTAATACTATTTGTAAAAGGATTTGGTGCTAAAACAACACTATTATTAAGTTCTGCAGTTGGGTGAGTTAAGCCCGCAACTATGGGCACACTACACATATTAGGCGTACCCCAACCACGCGAGTTATTTGGCGTTAGCGAAAAAGTTGCTGTTTTACGTAAGGTATCTAAAACTTTAAAATTATTAAATGTTTTATGCGCTTGCCAAAAACAAGCCATCGCTCCTGCTAATATTGGCGTTGCAAACGAAGTACCGCTTGCTTGACCACAAGCGCCATTTGTACTTGGAAAACTTACCCAAGAGTTACCACCTCGTGCAGTTAAATCGGGCTTAAAACGCCCATCGGCCGTTGGCCCTAAGCTACTAAAACCACTCACATTACTTAAACTATCAATAGAACCAACAGTACAAATACTATCCGCATCAGCTGGAAAACTAATTTTGGGCCAAGTGCTACCATTACCATTACCAGCAGCGTTTAAAACTAACATGCCTTTGCGTGCTGCTAAATTAGCAGCAATAGTCATGGGTGCTGTTTTACCGTCTAAATCGGCAAAGGTGTGGTTTTGTGCAGCATTATCAAATTGAGTATAACCTAAGGATGTAGTTAAAATATCTACGCCCACACTATCTGCAAATTCGGCACCGCGAATCCAATTGTATTCTTCGCTTATGGTTTCGGTATTTACATCTTCGGTACGTAGTAACCAATAATCAGCTCGAGGTGCCGAACCCATTATAACATTAGGTTTTATGGCGGCCATACACGATAATACTTCGGCTCCGTGACTATCTTGTAAATATACATTACTACCAGTGCCCAATACAAAATCGCGCGTACCTATTATTCCACCACGGTTTCGCAAACTATCAAATACAGGGTTTACATCTACTTTACTAAAGCCATCATCTAACACCGCAATAGTCATGCCTTGCCCACGATAGCCTAAAGAATGAATACAATCTACACCTAATTGTTTATTTTGCCAATAGGAGCCGCCATAATTAAACGTTGCCGTAGATGCACTTTTTAAATCATATACATTGGTGTTTGTAGGCTGTTGTACTACTGGTAAATCAATTTTATAACGGTTAACTTGCCCTGTACTTTGTACAAACGAAAACGAGCTAACAGCAGTAAGCACAGATGCTGATGATACGCTTACTACCACACCATTTAACCATTTTGAAACGTATAAAACGGTAACATTAGTTACAGCATCTACCTGCTGCACGTAGCTGGGGGTGCAAGGCAAATCGGTAGTGTTTATAGCAATGCCATAAGTAGTACGGCGTAAAATAGATTTAGCACTTAGGTAGGCCGATGGATTACCTATAGTATAGGGCGTACCATTTTTGTTAGTAAATTTTACCCAGTATTTTAATTGGGCCTTAGTTGGCATTGCCATTGCAAGTACACAAAACAGTACTAAAGAATTAATTTTATTCATAACCATAATTTACAATTTTTTGCGTGTATACAACGCCTCTATCTATTCTATCTAAAATATTTACACCAGCTATTACATTATTTGAATACACATCTGTAATTTGCCTATATACCAAGCCAACATCTTTTGCATATTTTTCGTAATAATTTTTGTATGAAATTTCGGTGGGTAAAAAAAATTGCTTTACTAATAAAACATTACTTAAGGTATTGTTATTTATGGTTTCGGCTTTATCAATATAATCGTAAGTGTATGTCCATTCGCCAATAGTATTTTTAGCGTTACCATTCCACGTTGCGTTTTTTTGAATAGGAAAAATTAATTTTGTATAACGTACATTGCCTTCAACCAACTGAATACTTTTGTTAGTAGCATTTAAAAACCATACTTCTTTTATGGTATAAGCAATACTATCGTAAGGTTTTAATGGGTTGTACTTTTTAATGTAACGTTCTAATCTAATAGCGGGTTGCCCTTCGTTATCGGTAAAACTATCGGCAATTTTTTCTTTTATGCGATATTTATAATTAATTGATGATTTTGGAAGTTCGATATATACTGTGCTATCAATATCATACACTACATATTTACCTTTTTTTAAAGGATAATAATCTAAACCCAATAAACTATCACTTGCCGGAATTTTTTTCTTAGCGCAGGATAGTATTACAGATACAAATAATATAAAAACTATTTTAGTATAATTATTCAATACTATAAATGTAGTGAAAAAATTAATTACAATTAAGAGTAAAAAATAACTACTAAAAAATTTGGCTAATTTCTTTTTTTAAATATTCTAAGGCTACCTCATTGGGTAGGCGTTTTTCTATATTAGCAGTAATATTTAAAATCATCATTGCTAATTCATTACTATTAGTATCGTGCCCCACCTTGGTTGAACTTATGTTTACCAATTTAATTATTTCTTCTTTTGATGTTTTTACTAATTCCCAAGCGTTGTAGCTTAAATAAATTTGTTGGGATATATTGTGCTCATACTCACTTTTAATAGCTTTAATTAATTCTTGATGAAACACGTGCGATGTCATACCCAATTTATTAACTCTTACCACCATTGTATTTGGATGTATGCGTTCTAAAAAAATAACAATACGTTCGTAGGCTTGTATTTTTAATGGTGTAATACTGGCTTGAGCCGCTTTTTTTAATTCAAAATCTCGGCGGTTTTGCTCATTCGTTAAAAAACGTTGCACTAAAAAATAAGCAGCGGCAAACACTGCTAAAGCGGGTAAAATAATTTTTAAAATTTCTATTAATCCTTCCATAATTTTGTTTGGCTCTAATGTCGTTATTATTAATAAATTAACCAATACTTATAACAAAATAAAGTTATTTGGTTACAAATATTATTTGTCTTTCTACCCAATCAACAACCTATTGTGCATAATCATTTTTTACTTTAACAAAAACTACCTACTAAAAAAAGCATATTTGTTATATGAACAAAATGTATAGCATTTTAATAACGCTTGTAATTATTATTTTTAATAGTTGCAAACCAGCCGAGCAAGAAAAGGATACTCGCAAAATTTTTAATTATAACGAAATGGCTGGTGTTACCAGTTTAGACCCCGCTACAGCAGGTAATGTTGAAAATATTTGGCCCGTAAACCAATTGTTTAATGGCTTGGTGCAAATGGATGATAAACTAAACATTGTACCCTGTATTGCCAAAAAATTTGGTATTAGTGCCGATGGCTTAACCTATACTTTTAACTTACGTAGCGATGTTTACTTTCACGATAACGCCTGTTTCGAAAAAGCCAAAGGCCGTAAAGTGGTAGCCAAAGATTTTGTATACAGCTTTAACCGTTTGTTTGATAGCCGTGTAAGCTCGGCCATGAGCCTACTTACAAATATTGATAGAACCGAAAAAACGCAATACAAAGGCTTTGAAGCCATAAACGATAGTACTTTACAAATACATTTAATAAGCCCCTTTAGCTCGTTTATTAGCATTTTAACTATGAAATACTTTAGCGTAGTACCTTTTGAGGCTATTGAATTATACAAACAAAATTTTAGAACCAATCCCGTTGGCACCGGCCCATTTGCCTACAAATTTTGGGAAGAAGGTACTAAGCTTATTTTAGTAAAAAACGAAAACTATTTTGAGCGCGACGAAAACAACAACCGCCTGCCCTACTTAGATGCCATAACCATTTCATTTGTAAAAGATAGAGAAACTGCTTTTATGGAATTACTGAGTGGCCGCTTTGATATGGTAAGCGGGGCAGATGCCTTTAATGCCAATGAAGTGTTAGATAAAGAAGGTCATTTAAAAGAAGTATATGCTAAAAAGTTTTATTTACAAAAACAAACCTATTTAAAAACCGATTACATTGGTATTTTAATTGATGATAATATTGATATTGTAAAAACATCGCCCCTAAAATTAAAAGCGGTTAGGCAAGCTATTAATTATGCGTTTGATAGAGATAAACTAATTAAATACCTACGAAACAGTGTGGGCGAAGCTGCACATGCAGGCTTTATACCCAAAGGTATGCGTAGCTACAATCCTAAAAAAGTAATAGGCTACACCTATAATGTTGATAAAGCCAAACAATTATTAATGGAAGCAGGTTACCCCAATGGTAAAGGCTTACCCGAAATTGTAATGCACGTTACCGATAATTTTAAAGAGCAAGTAGAATTTATACAATCGCAATTAGCAGAGTGTAACATTAAGGTACAAATCAGTATAGAAAAACCATCTGTATTACGCCAAGCTGTAAATAGTTGCGAATACAATATGTTTAAAAAATCGTGGGTAGGCGATTATGCCGACGAGGAAAATTTTATGAGTCTGTTTTATAGTAAAAACTTTGCGCCACAAGGTGTAAACTTTTTTCACTACAAAAATACTGAGTTTGATGCCCTATACGAAAAAGCCCGTAACGAATTAAACGATAATATTAAAACCGAACTTTATCAAAAAATGGATCAACTCGTAATTGATGATGCACCTATTATACCTTTGTATTACGACGAATCCGTTCGCCTCATACAACAAAACATAAAAGGTTTAAACACTAATCCTATGAATTTATTAGAGTTAAAGCGCGTTACAAAAAACTAAACGTTTTTTTTAATCCTTAACTACTCTATATACAGCCTGCTTATTGTTGTTTACTAAGCTTACAAAATATACGCCTTGACTTATATTTGTTAAATCAATCGTTTCGTGCAGTTCGGTTTTTTTAGTATAAGTAGTTTGTAAAATAACTTTACCTAATACATCTACAATTTTTAAGTAGGTGTTACTTTCGGCATTTAAGTTTAAAGCTGAAATGTTAAATTGATTGTTAAACGGGTTTGGCCACACAGTTAAGCCAACAGGGTTGCTAGCGCTTTGTGCTTTAATACCAACGTTTATATCAATTGTAAAATTATTATTACTTATATCGTAAAAAACATTACCTATACTTTCTACCTTAATACGGCACGTTGTAATACTAGTGCTTACTGTTGGTGCTGTAATTAATTCGCTACCATCGTTAGGGGTTGAGTTTACTAATACACTATAAGTAGTACCACTATTGTACGAAATTAAAATACGAACCGAATCGCATAATACTGGCGCTAAATCGGTACCATTTACACCCCATGTAATGGTTTGTGGCGAGCCTATTGCCCATACAATACCGCTTACATCGGGGTTAGTTACTATTAACGGACCAGCGCTACTTACTGTAACGTTATTAATGGCGTAACAAACGCCTCCACCACCCATTTTATTATCGCGGGCGGTTAATCTAAATTTTAAAGTTTGTGCTGTTGTTGGAACAAATTCGCCTTTTACACTTGCAAAATTACCACTTAATACTACGCTTGCAATTGGAAAAGTACGACTTGGAATGGTTACAGGGTTATATGAGCGAAAAAATGGTTTTATACCAGAGTTCCACGCAGCGCCGCTAGGCCCTACTTCTGTTTCTTCCCACGAATAGGTTAACGCATCGCCGTCAGGATCGGTAGCGCTACCTGTTAAAATAAACGGAGTAGATTTAGGCACAACATAATTACCCGAACCTGTTACAACGGGCGGTTGATTACCTGTAGTAGTAGTAACGGCACAGCTATTACCGCTGCTTAAATTGGTGTAATTTACAATTTCGTCGTAACTTAATGCATGAAAATAAGCAATGCTATTAGCGGCTAAATTATCGGCACCACAAATACCAGCGTAGGCCATAATAGTAACACCACTTCCTGGTTCAGCTGCTGTACTTCCATTACGGTTTCCACCACCGCAATTACTTGTTACCGAATTAAATGTGTGATTGCCACCAAATTGATGTCCCATTTCGTGAGCTACATAATCAATATCGTAAGGGTCTCCAACGGGGCTTGGGCTACCAGTAATACCACTTGCTTTTTGTCCGCTTACGCAAACTACACCCAGGCCGGCTAAACCGCCACCACCAGTACTAAAAGTATGGCCAATATCAAAATTAGCCGCACCTATTGTGTTTGTAATTACAGTTTGGCTTTCGTTAATAAGCGTATTGGCGTTATTATTACCTGTAAAAGGGTCGGTACTGGCATTAGTAAACACTACCATTGTTTCGGTAGCTACAAGTACTAAACGTACAGCAACTTCGGTTTCGTACACACCATCTACCCTATTTACACTGGTAACAATTTTTGCTAATGTTTGCGCTTGTGTAGGTGTAGATGATCCCGTGGCGGCCACTGCATACTCACCCGTACAGGCTAAAGCTAATCGATAGGTACGTAATTGTGCGCCTACACATAGGGCTGGTGCCACACTAATTACTTTTGCTTCTTCGTCTTTTTTTTTAGGAGAGCTTTGGTTTTTATCGCTGTTTGCATTTATAACGCCAACTTCGGGTAATACCTGCGATGGATCTTTAATAAAATTTTTAGTGTAATAGGTAATATAATCAGTAGTGTTTTGTAAGCAATAAGGGTCAACAAAAAAATCGCCGCCATTAACGGTTCTAATCATTCCATGAAACCCAAACTCATTCCAATCTAATTTTCCATTAGCATAAGGGTCATCTACCCCCTTTACACTAAAGGTTTTAATGTTAGGGAATTGGGCTGCTAATGCTGGCTCCATAATGCTAGCTTCTACCACTTTAAATTTTTGATAGGTGCCATTTGGTAAAGGCAAAGTTATAATACAGGTGCTTTCGTTTATTTTTACTGTTTTTTCGCTAGGGGCGGCAAATAATAAATCTTTTAATAATGACCCATTTAATTTAAAAACTAAATAGGCTTGTGGCACAATTTGGCGTTTACCTATTGGTGTTATGGCAGCTTCGGTAGTGGTGGCCCAAAATTTATCGTTTGTTTGTGCCATAAAGTTTGTAGTAAACATTAAGGCTAAAGCAAGTGTAAATAGTTTTTTCATTTTATTAGGATTTAAATTAAATATTTTTGTAGAGTTACAATTTTTAATTATTCATATCAAAAATACTATATTAAATCGGTTTAAACAAGTATAAAGTTAGAATGCACCAAAGTGATTTAATATGTAGCTTTTATACATTTGACAGAATAATACTTTGTAAAACGTAGCTTTTAGTGTACTTTTGCGGGCAAATACACATGGCATTTTTTGGTAATACTGTAAATAAAGCAAATGAAGCTGGCGAAATGTCTTTTTTAGGGCATATTGAAGCCTTACGTTGGCATTTGGTGCGAAGCGCTGCCGTTGTAGTAATTTTTGGTGTTGCAGCTTTTTGCCTTAACGATTTTTTGTTTGATACGATTATTTTTGGCCCCTTAAAACAAACATTTATTTCGTATAAAGTATTATGCGATTTAGGGCATAAAATTGGTGTAGGAGATGTAATGTGTATGGCGGTTAAAACCCCACATTTACAAACCTTAGGCGCTTCTGAACAATTTTTTAACCATATGTGGATAGCTTTTTTGTGTGGCTTAATTTTAGGCTTTCCGTTTATATTATGGGAATTATGGAAATTTGTTCGCCCTGCTTTAAAAGATAAAGAACTTGGCCCAGTAAAAGTATTTGTAATTATAGCCTCTGTATTATTTTTAATAGGCATATTTTTTGGTTACTTTTTGTTGTTTCCAATGAGTTATAATTTTTTAATTAATTACCAAGTTTCATCAAGCGGCATTGTGCAAACTAACAATACCTTTGACGATTATATTTCGCTAATTTCTACCATGACGATTGTATCGGGTATTATTTTTGAAATGCCCATTTTAGTTTATTTTTTAACACGCTTAACATTAATTACACCGCAGTTTATGCGTAAATACCGTAAACATGCCGTAATAGTTATTTTAGTAGCTGCCGCTATCATTACTCCCAGCCCCGATGTTACTTCACAAATGGTAGTAGCTGTACCCATGTATTTACTATACGAAATAAGTGTATTTGTTTCGGCAGGAGTTATTAAAAAACACAAATTAGCCAATTAGTTATGAGTAAACAGTTAGACGAATTTAATGCTTATCGCACAAAAACAAACGATTTAATTTTAAGTAAAGATAATTTAGTAATTAAACGTTTATTTAATTTAGATAGTAATACCTATACCGAAGGTGCTTTGCCTGTAAAAACTAAAGAATTGTTGGGCTTAGTGGCTAGCATGGTATTGCGTTGCGACGATTGTATAAAATACCATTTAATAAAATGTAAAGAACAAAACTGTAGCACCGAAGAGGTTTACGAAACCTTTGCTGTGGCCAATATTGTAGGCGGAACCATTGTAATACCTCACACCCGCCGTGCTGCCGAATTTTGGGAAGATTTAGTTTAAATCACTCTCTCTTTTTTAAATAACTAAATGGTGTATATTAATTAACCTATCGTATTCTTTTTTTTGTATTTTTACTCGTTAATTTGTTTAAAAAAAACAACAAACAGTTTTAATATTTATACTCGTTATTTTATGATAAAAAAATTACCCCTGGTTTTACTATTTGTAGTATTTAATATCACATTTAGTGTTAGCCAAAGCACAAATACCAAACTTATTAAAGCCGATAAGTTGTTTATTAAACTAGCTTACGCCAATGCTGCTAAAGCTTACGAAGACTTTTTGAAAAAAAATGCAAAAGATTTTTATGCCTCGCACCAAGCAGCTATTTGCTATACTAAAATTAATAACCCTGCCAAAGCTATAGATTTTTGGCCTAGCGTTATTGAAAATAGCCAAGCTACCGATGCCGATAAACTGGCCTATGCCCAATG